>NZ_JAAGPC010000085.1:0-38564 GCF_017104595.1 Burkholderia sp. Tr-20390
TGGTGAGCTGCAAGGCGCGCTCGCGAGCGTGGCGAGCCTGATCGGCGTCGCGGGGCCGCTGGTCGTCACCGCGACCTATGCGGCGACCCGCGCGATGTGGCCGGGGCTCGTCTGGGCAGCAGCCGCGCTGCTTTATCTGCTTGTCCCGCCATTGCTGGCCGGTGCGCGGCCGGCGGGCGCGGCACGGCCGTCCGCATGAGCGTCGGCGCGCACCGCCGCGCTCACTGCGCGAGCGTCACGAGATTCGCGTCGCGCACGAGCTGCCAACGGCCATCGGCCTTGCGGAAGATCGTCAGCGTATGGCCCGACCGGCGGATCGTCTCGCCGCCCGGCGGGGTCGCCTCGATCTCGATGAAATTGCGCATGTACGCCCAGTCGCCCAGCACGCGCAGTTCGTCGATCCGGTAACGGCCGTCGATCTTCGGCGCGTTGCCGCCCCCGGCGTTCGCGTCGCGCGACGCGGCTGCAAACGCCGCCTTGTCGAACGGCGGCTTGCCGGCCACCATGAAGATCGCGTCGTCGGCGATCAGGTCGAGCACCGTTGCCAGGTCGCCACGCCGGCTCGACACGAACCAGTTGTCCACGAGCTCACGGATCGCGCGTTCGTCTTCGGTCATCGTCGTCCCTCCTTCATCGGCGCGCGCCCGTACGCCACGCAACGCCCGAAAAAAAACCGCCCGGATCGACTCCGGGCGGCTTTCCTTGCTGCATCTGCTGCATCTGCTGCAGGCAGTGCGTCAGACCACGACCGTCTGCGCCTCGCCTTCGCGGGTCGCACGCACGGTGCCGATCTTCCACACCTGTTCGCCAGCGGCGGTCAGGTCGGCGATCGCTGCGTCGGCATCGGCCGCCGACACGATCACGGCCATGCCGATGCCGCAGTTGAACACGCGGTGCATTTCGGCATCGGCGACACCGCCGTGCTCCTGCAGCCACTTGAACAGCGGCGGCAGCGGCCATGCGTTCTGGTCGAGCTCGGCGGTGAGGCCTTCGCGCAGCACGCGCGGAATGTTCTCGACGAGACCGCCGCCCGTGATGTGCGCCATGCCCTTCACCGACAGCTTCTGCATCAGCGCGAGCAGCGGCTTCACGTAGATGCGGGTCGGCGCCATCAGCGCGTCGGCCAGCGAGCGGCCGTGGAAATCGGCCGACAGGTCGGGGTTCGCGCGCTCGATGATCTTGCGCACGAGCGAGAAGCCGTTCGAGTGGATGCCGCTCGATGCGAGGCCCAGCACCACGTCGCCTTCGGCGATCGTGCTGCCGTCGATGATCTTGCTCTTCTCGACCGCGCCGACCGCGAAGCCGGCCAGGTCGTATTCGCCGTCCGGGTACATGCCCGGCATTTCGGCCGTTTCACCGCCGATCAGCGCGCAGCCCGACAGTTCGCAACCCTGCGCGATGCCCTTGACGACCGTTGCCGCGGTGTCGACGTCGAGCTTGCCGCACGCGAAGTAGTCGAGGAAGAACAGCGGCTCGGCGCCCTGCACGAGGATGTCGTTCACGCTCATCGCGACGAGATCCTGGCCGACGGTGTCGTGTTTGTTCAGATGAAACGCCAGCTTGAGCTTGGTGCCGACGCCGTCGGTGCCCGATACGAGCACGGGCTCCTTGTACTTCTTCGGCACCTCGAACAGCGCGCCGAACCCGCCGATGCCGCCGAGCACGCCGTCGCGCAGGGTTTTCTTCGCAAAAGGCTTGATCTTGTCGATGAGTGCGTCGCCCGCGTCGATGTCGACACCTGCGTCGCGATAGGACAGACCCTGAGCGTCGGGAGCGGATTTCGGAGGATTCATGGGGGAATGCGAGAAGGTCGGTAAAATGCGATTTTACCCGAAGCCGGCCCGTTGGCCGGAATTCCCAGCACTGAATCGTCAGGGATTGCATCTTGGTCAACACGTCCCCGTTTTCATCGCCGAGCGAACCGCGCCGAAACCGGCGTGGCGCCGTGCGTGCGGCCGCGCGTGAAGCCCGTGAAGATGCGGTTCCCGGCGCGTGCCCGGCGTACGGCGCGCGTATTTTCAACCGACCCGCATTGTGACTGTTGTGTCTCGTCAACTGACGCTCGATCTCGGCACGCCGCCGCCCGCCACGTTCGACAACTTCATCATGAACGAGGAGAACGACGAGCTCATCTCGCGCCTGCAGAAGCTCGACCTCGCGCTCGCGGCGGGCCCCGTGCCGGACCGGTCGTTCTACATCTGGGGCGAGCCCGGCTGCGGCCGCACCCATCTGCTGCAGGCGCTCGTGAGCGACGCGTCGTACGGCTATGCGCGCTACCTGACGCCGCAGAGCCCGCTCGGCGCGTTCACGTTCGACCCGCGCATCGGCATCTACGCGATCGACGATTGCGACCGGATGAGCGACACGCAGCAGGTCGCGCTGTTCAACCTGTTCAACGAAGTGCGCGCGCACCCGTCGAGCGCGTTCGTCGCGGCGGGCCCCGCGGCGCCGCTCGCGCTCGACGTGCGCGAGGATCTCCGCACGCGCCTCGGCTGGGGGCTCGTGTTCCACCTGTCGCCGCCGTCCGACGCCGGCAAGATCGCCGTGCTCAAGCTCGCGGCGAAGGAGCGCGGAATCGCGCTCACCGACGACATCGCCGCCTACCTGCTGACCCATTTCCGCCGCGACATGCCGAGCCTGATGGCGCTGCTCGACGCGCTCGACCGCTTCTCGCTCGAGCAGAAACGCGCCGTCACGCTGCCGTTGCTGCGCCGCATGCTGGCGCGTCCCGGCGACGACATCACACCACCGGGCACGGGCCCGAACCGCTTCGAGTAAAATGCGCTTCCATGACTAATCTGGCACTCTTTGACCTCGATCACACGCTGATCCCGACCGATAGCGACCACGAATGGGGCCGCTTCATGGTGAAGCTCGGCATCGTCGACGCGGAAAGCTTCTCGCGTCAGAACGATCAGTTCTTCGCCGACTACAAGGCCGGCAAGCTCGACATCCACGCGTACCTCACGGCGATGATCACGCCGCTCGCGAAGTATTCGCGCGCGCAGCTGGCCGAATGGCACGATCAGTACATGCACGAGGTGATCCGGCCCGCCATGACACCCGCGGCACTCGAGCTCGTGCGCAAGCACCTCGATGCGGGCGACCTGTGCTGCGTCGTGACGGCGACCAACGAATTCATCACGCGCCCGATCGCGTCCGCGTTCGGCGTCGACACGCTGATCGCCTGCGAGGTCGAAACGACCGACGGGCATCCCGATTCGCCGTACACGGGCCGGCCGACCGGCACGCCGAGCTATCGCGAAGGCAAGATCGTGCGGACCGAAGCGTGGCTCGCGTCGCTCGGCAAGCAATGGAGCGACTTCCCGCACACCTATTTCTACAGCGACTCGCACAACGACATCCCGTTGCTCGAGAAAGTCACCGACCCGATCGCGACCAACCCTGACGACACGCTGCGTGCGCATGCAAGCAACCGCGGCTGGCGCATCCTCGATCTCTTCTGAACGTCGTGATCAAAAAATTCATCCGCAAGCTGCTCGGCCAGGACGAAACCGAGCAAACGTCTCCCGCAACGGCCCCGGCCGACGAAGCGGCCCCGGCTACCCCGCGCGCCCCGAAGGGCGCCCGCGGCGGCGGCGCGAAGAAACCGCGCAGCAACCATGAACCGACCGTCGTGCCGGCCAGCGTGCACGGCATCAACCCGGCGCTGATCTCGAAGAATGCCGTGCGCGTGACCGACACGCTGCAGCAGGCGGGCTTCCGTGCCTTCATCGTCGGCGGCGCGGTACGCGACCTGCTGCTCGGCATCGCGCCGAAGGACTTCGACGTCGCGACCGACGCCACGCCGACCGAGGTGCAGCGCCTGTTCCGCCGCGCACGCCTGATCGGCCGCCGCTTCCAGATCGTGCACGTGCAGTTCGGCCAGGAGCTGATCGAGGTGTCGACGTTCCGCGCGCTGGTCGATGCGCCGCCCGAGGCGGCCGCCGCCGAGCCGCCGAAGCGCCTGAAGCGCGACGAACTCGATCGCCGCACGCACGCGGTGGACGCGAGCGGCCGCGTGCTGCGCGACAACGTGTGGGGCGAGCAGCACGAAGACGCCGCGCGCCGCGACTTCACGATCAACGCGATGTACTACGATCCGTCGACGCAGACGGTGCTCGACTACCACGACGGGATGGCCGACGTGCGCGCCCGCCTGTTGCGGATGATCGGCGATCCGGCCACGCGCTTCCGCGAGGATCCGGTGCGGATGCTGCGCGTCGTGCGCTTTGCAGCCAAGCTCGGTTTCGAAATCGAGCCGCATACGCGCGAACCGATCAACGCGCTCGCCGACCTGATCAACAACGTGCCGGCCGCGCGCCTCTTCGACGAAATGCTGAAGCTGCTGCTGTCGGGCCACGCACTCGCGTGCCTGCAGCGGCTGCGCAAGGAAGGCCTGCACCACGGGCTGCTGCCGCTGCTCGACGTCGTGCTCGAACAGCCGCAGGGCGAGAAGTTCATCACGCTCGCGCTGAACAACACCGATGCACGCGTGCGCGCCGGCAAGCCGGTCTCGCCGGGCTTCCTGTTCGCGACGCTGCTGTGGCACGACATGCGCCAGCGCTTCGAGCAATACACGGCCGAAGGCGAAATCCCGGTGCCGGCGCTCCATCGCGCGATGGACGACGTGCTCGACATGCAGACCGAGAAACTCGCGATCCACAAGCGTTACTCGGCCGACATGCGCGAGATCTGGGGCCTGCAGCTGCGCCTCGAGAAACGCTCGGGCCGCAGCGCGATGCGGCTGCTGGAACACCAAAGGTTTAGAGCGGGGTATGATTTCCTCCTGTTACGCTGCGAATCCGGCGAGCTCGATATGGAAGTCGGACAGTGGTGGACGGATTTCATCGAAGGCGACGCGGCCGCTCGCGAGGCATTGCTCACGCAGGGCGGCACGAAGGAAAAATCGCCCCGCAAGCGGCGCCGCCGCGGCGGCGTGCGAAACCGCAAGCCGGGTGAAGGTGCCGCCGAGCCGGCACCGGACGCCTCGAGCGGTTCCGACGACTGACGCGCTCGCCGGCGAACGACGTAGGAAGTGATGCCATGACGGTTGCATATATCGGACTGGGGGCGAATCTCGGCGATGCGCGCCAGACCCTGAAGGACGCGGTGGTGTGCCTTGCGCAGCAGCGCACCATCTCGATCCTCGGCAAATCGAGCCTGTATCGCACGGCGCCCTTCGAAGCGGGCGGCGACGACTACTACAACTGTGTCGTCAAGCTCGACACGACGCTGTCGGCCCGCGAGCTGCTCGCGCTGTGCCAGAAGATCGAACATCACTTCGGCCGCGAGCGCCCGTATCGCAACGCGCCGCGCACGCTCGATCTCGACATCCTGCTGTTCGGCGACGATTCGATCGACGAGCCCGACCTGATCGTCCCGCACCCGCGCCTCACCGACCGCGCGTTCGCACTCGTGCCGCTCGTCGAGATCGAGCCGGCACTCGACATCCCCGCGCGCGGCCGGGCCGACGCGTTCCTCGCCGCCGTCGCGGACCAGCGCGTCGAGAAGGTGCAGACCTGCCAGTGCCTGATGCAGAAGGCGCTCGCTGCCAGCGAAGACGCCGACAAGAACCGCTGCCGATGACCCCGACTCCCCTCACCGTCACCGCGCCCGACCTGCGCGCCCCGCACCGCTATCTCGTGATCGAAGGCCCGATCGGCGTCGGCAAGACGACGCTCGCGCGCCTGCTCGGCGAACGCTGGTCGATGCAGACGCTGCTCGAGCGCCCGCAGGACAACCCGTTCCTCGAACGCTTCTATCGCGACACCGCACGCTACGCGCTGCCCGTGCAGTTGTCGTTCGCGCTGCAGCGCGCGCAGCAGGCACGCGAGCTGATCGGTGCGCTCGACACGGGCCGCCCGGTCATCGCCGATTTCATGCCGCAGAAGAACGACATCTTCGCGCGGCTGAACCTGCCGGAAGACGAGTGGCAGCTCTACCGCTCGGTCGCGACGCACGTGGACGTGCCGCAGGCACCGTCGCCCGACCTCGTCGTCTACCTGCAGGCGAGCCCCGAAGTGCTGTTCTCGCGCATCCAGAAGCGCGGGCTGCCGATGGAGCTGCAGATCAGCGATGCATACCTGCGCTCGCTCGTCGACGCGTACAACGAATTCTTCTACCACTACGACCGCACGCCGGTGCTGACGGTCGCCGCGGAACACCTGAATCCGCTGGATTCCCCCGAAGATCTCGCCCTGCTGGTCGAGCGCATCGAGACGATGCGCGGCCGCAAGGAATTCTTCGTCAAGGGCGAGACGACGCGCTGACGCGTCCTCGCCTGTCGTTCCTCACCCATTCGAACCGGATTTCCCATGACCTATCTCCAGGAATCGAGCCGGCCTGCCGTCACGGTGCCCAAGCTGCAGGCAATGCGCGACGCCGGCGAGAAGATCGCGATGCTCACCTGCTACGACGCGAGCTTTGCCGCACTGCTCGACCGTTCGGGCGTCGACGTGCTGCTGATCGGCGATTCGCTCGGCAACGTGCTGCAGGGCCACACGACCACGCTGCCCGTGTCGCTCGACGACATCGCGTATCACACCGCCTGCGTCGCCCGCGCGCAGCCGCGCGCGCTGATCATGGCCGACCTGCCGTTCGGCACGTACGGCACGCCGGCCGAGGCATTCGCAAGCAGCGTCAAGCTGATGCGCGCCGGTGCGCAGATGGTCAAGCTCGAAGGCGGCGAATGGCTCGCCGAGACGGTCCGCTTCCTCGTCGAGCGCGCGGTGCCCGTGTGTGCGCACGTGGGCCTCACGCCGCAGTCGGTGCATGCGTTCGGCGGCTTCAAGGTGCAAGGCAAGACCGAAGCCGGTGCGGCGCAACTGCTGCGCGACGCGCGTGCGGTCGAAGCGGCCGGTGCGCAGGTCGTCCTGCTCGAAGCCGTGCCGACGCTGATCGGTTCCGAGGTCACGCAGATGCTGCGCGTGCCGACGATCGGCATCGGTGCAGGCGCCGACTGCTCGGGCCAGGTGCTCGTGCTGCACGACATGCTCGGTGTGTTCCCCGGCAAGCGGCCGCGCTTCGTGAAGGATTTCATGCAGGGCGAGCCGAACATCCAGGCGGCCGTCGAAGCGTACGTGCGCGCGGTGAAGGACGGTTCGTTCCCCGGCCCCGAGCATTCGTTCTGACGTCCGGCGCGGTGCCGGCGATGCGTTCGCCGGCACTTCGATGAAAAAAACGCGGCGCCCTTTGCGGGGCGCCGCGTTTTTTCTTTCTCACGCTGCCGGCAGCGGTCGATTATCCGCCGGTTACTTCAGTACCGCGTCGAGCGCGCCGCGCAGCGCATTGGTCAGCAGCAGCGCCTCCGCACGCGCGAGATCGTCGCGAGTCACGACCCGCTCGGTCGCGCCGAACGCACGATCGTCGAGCAGCACGCCACGCATCACGCCCGGCAGCACGCCGGACTCGAGCGGCGGCGTCACCCACTGGCCATCGAGCTTCACGAACAGGTTCGAGCGCCCGCCTTCCGTCACCTCGCCGCGCTCGTTGACGAACAGCATGTCGAAGCCGCCGAGCGCCTCCGCCGCCTGCCACGCGCGATCGTATTCGGCGCGGCGCGTGGTCTTGTGCAGCAGCAGCGCATCGCCCGCACGGGTCGGCGCGAAGCCGTGCGCGGGCGCCAGCAGCACGCCGACCGGCCCCGCCGGCAGCGGCTTGAGCGGCGCCGTGATGATCTCGATCGTGCCGTCCTTCGCGATCACGAGCTTCATCCGGTAAGCGCAGTCGCCATCGAGCGCCGCGCAGCGCGCGTCGATCTCGCGACGCAATGCGTCGGCATCGAAGCGGAAGCCGAATGCATCCGCGCTGCGCTGCAGCCGCGCGAGATGGCGATCGAGATGCCGGATGCCGTCCGCACGCGTGGCGGCCGTCGTTTCGAACAGCTGGAAGCCGGGATCGGCGTCCGTCAGGAATCGCGCTTTCAATTCGCACTCCGCATATTCGTCGGCCGCGACGCTGTCGAGCACGATGCCCGCGCCGACGCCCATCGTGCCGCGGCGCCGGCCGGCGATTACCGTTGCCGGATGGCGTGCTTCGGCATCCGTCGCACCTTCGCAGTCAGCGCCTTCGCTGGCAGCATCGAGCGTCAGCGTACGGATCGCAACCGACAGGCAGAAATCACCGCAACCGGCCAGGCGATCGCCCGGCGCGTCGGAATCGGCGCGTTGCTTCGCAGCGTCAAGCCAGCCGATCGCGCCCGTATAGAGCCCGCGCGGCGTCGACTCGATCGCGTCGATCAGTTCCATCGTCTTGTGCTTCGGCGCGCCCGTGATCGATCCGCACGGAAACAGCGCACGCAGCATCTGCGCGAACGTCGTCCCGTCGCGCCAGCCGGCCTCGACCGTCGACGTCATCTGCCACACCGACGCATACGGCTCGACGGAGAACAGCGCCGGCACGCGGACCGTGCCGGTGCGCGCGATCCGCGACACGTCGTTGCGCAGCAGGTCGACGATCATCACGTTTTCCGCGCGGTTCTTCGGATCGTTCGCGAGGAACGTAGCCGCCGCCGCATCGTCGCGAGGGTTGGCCGAACGCGGTGCCGTGCCCTTCATCGGCCGCGCGCGCAGCACGTCGCCGTGCTTCTCGACGAACAGCTCGGGCGAGCACGACACGACCCACGGTCCGTCGGGCAACGCGATCAGCGCGCCGTAGCGCACGGGCTGGCGCGCGCGCAGCCGCCGGTACAGCGAGAGCGGCGTGCCGAATACATCGAAGTTCAGCCGGTACGTGTAGTTGACCTGATACGAATCGCCCGCGCGCAGCGCGTCGTGCACCGCGGCGATCGCCGCATCGAACGCATCGCGCGACACGCTCTTTTCGACATGCGCGACGCCCGCGATCGACGGCGCGCCGCCGCCATCCTGCTGCGCGAGCCACGCGTCGACTTCGTCGCACGACAGGCGCTCGCAGCGCGCAAACAGCAAAAAGCGCAGCGGGGCATGGCCCGGCTGCGCTCGTTGCAGGTTGCATCCGAATTCGTAGTCGCCGACGACGACCGCATGCAGCCCGTCGCGCAGATCCTGCGCCACCGCCGCGTCGACCTCGTCGAGCCGAGCCGGATCCGTGCACACGCGTTCGCGCACGAACACCGAATACAAACGACTCGACCGCGCGAGCGCGGTCGAGTCGCAATCGTCCAAGAGCGCGAATGACGCGCTCTCGTTGCCTTCAGTCATGCTGTTACTCGAGTTACTCGAAGAAGCTCTTCACACGGTCGAACCAGCTCTTGCTCTGCGGGCTGTGACGCGCGCCGCCCTCGGCCAGCGATTTCTCGAACTGCTTGAGCAGGTCGCGCTGGTTGTCGGTCAGCTTCACCGGCGTCTCGACCTGCACGTGGACGTACAGATCGCCCGCGATGCTCGAACGCAGCCCCTTGATGCCCTTGCCGCGCAGGCGGAACGTCTTGCCCGACTGCGTGCCCTCCGGCACCGGGAACGACGCACGGCCGGCCAGCGTCGGCACCTCGATCTCGCCGCCGAGTGCGGCGGTCGTGAACGGGATCGGCATCTGGCAGTGGAGATCGTCGCCGTCGCGCTCGAACACCGAATGCGGCTTGATGTGGATCTCGACGTACAGGTCGCCCGGCGGCCCGCCGTTGATGCCCGGCTCGCCGTTGCCGGCCGAGCGGATCCGCATCCCGTCGTCGATCCCGGCCGGGATCTTCACTTCGAGCGTCTTGGTTTCCTTCACCTTGCCCGACCCGTGGCAATGCACGCACGGCTCGGGAATGTAGGTGCCCGTGCCGTGGCACTTCGGGCAGGTCTGCTGGATGCTGAAGAAGCCCTGCGACATGCGCACCGTGCCCTGGCCGTGACAGGTCGGGCAGGTTTCCGGCTTCGTGCCGGGCTTCGCACCCGACCCGTGGCAAACCTCGCACGACACCCAGCTCGGCACGCGGATCTGCGTGTCGTAGCCGTGTGCGGCCTGCTCGAGCGTGATTTCCATGCTGTAGCGCAAGTCGGCGCCGCGATACACCTGCGGGCCGCCACGGCCGCCGCGCGCGGCGCCGCCCGCCGCCTGGCCGAAGATGTCGCCGAAGATGTCGCCGAACGCGTCCGCGAAGCCGCCGAAGCCCTGTGCGCCCGCACCGCCCATGTTCGGATCGACGCCCGCGTGGCCGTACTGGTCGTACGCTGCCCGCTTCTGGCCGTCCGACAGCATTTCATAGGCTTCCTTCACCTCCTTGAAATGCTCTTCCGCATCCTTGCTGTCCGGATTGCGGTCAGGGTGATACTTCATCGCAAGCTTGCGATACGCCTTCTTGATTTCGTCGTCGCTCGCATTCTTCGCGACGCCCAGAACCTCGTAGTAATCCCGTTTCGCCATATCGATTCACTGTGCCGCCACGCATCGCGCACGCGGCGGCTCCTTTCGCCTGCAGTAAAGTCTCTCGACTCGTCTGGCGCTGCGCCCGCCGCGGACGGCGCGTGCAGCACCCGCCAAAAAACAAATGTGCCCGGAGGGCCGCGAAGCCCGCCAGGCGTGGAGTCGATCCGGCCATCCGGAAGGAAAGACAGACCGCTTGTCAGCCAACCCGTCAGCCGCGCCGCGCGCGGGTGGCGCGCGGCGTGCGGCACCGGGGCAACCCGGCTTAGTCCTTCTTCACTTCCTTGAACTCGGCGTCGACGACATCGTCGGCAGCCTGTTGCGCACCGCCCGCGTGGGCCGCGCCTTCCGCTGCGCCCGCCGCACCGGCCGCCCCTGCTTGCTGGGCTTGCATGTCGGCGTACATCTTTTCGCCGAGCTTCTGCGACACCTTGCCGAGCTCCTCGACCTTCGCGTCGATCGCAGCCTTGTCGGCCGACGAGTCCTTCAGGACTTCCTCGAGCGACTTCAGCGACGCTTCGATGGCTTCCTTCTCGCCCGCGTCCAGCTTGTCGCCGTACTCGGTCAGCGCCTTCTTCGTGCTGTGGACCAGCGCGTCGCCCTGGTTGCGCGAATCAGCCAGCTCGCGCAGCTTGTGATCTTCCGCTGCGTTCGCTTCCGCGTCCTTGATCATCTGGTCGATTTCAGCCTCGGACAGACCCGAGTTCGCCTTGATCGTGATCTTGTTTTCCTTGCCGGTCGCCTTGTCCTTCGCGCCGACGTGCAGGATGCCGTTCGCGTCGATGTCGAAGGTCACTTCGATCTGCGGCACGCCGCGCGGTGCCGGCGGGATGCCCTCGAGGTTGAACTCGCCGAGCAGCTTGTTGCCGGCTGCCATTTCGCGTTCGCCCTGGAACACCTTGATCGTCACGGCGCCCTGGTTGTCGTCCGCCGTCGAGTACACCTGGGCATGCTTCGTCGGGATCGTCGTGTTCTTGCTGATCATCTTCGTCATCACGCCGCCGAGCGTCTCGATGCCGAGCGACAGCGGGGTCACGTCGAGCAGCAGCACGTCCTTGCGGTCGCCCGACAGGACCTGGCCCTGGATCGCCGCGCCGACTGCGACGGCTTCGTCCGGGTTCACGTCACGGCGCGGATCCTTGCCGAAGAATTCCTTCACCTTCTCCAGCACCTTCGGCATGCGCGTCTGGCCGCCGACCAGGATCACGTCGTCGATGTCCGACACCTTGACGCCTGCGTCCTTGATCGCGATGCGGCACGGTTCGATCGTGCGCTCGACGAGGTCTTCCACCAGCGCTTCCAGCTTCGCGCGGGTGATCTTCAGGTTCAAGTGCTTCGGGCCCGACGCGTCAGCCGTGATGTACGGCAGGTTGATTTCGGTCTGCTGGCTCGACGACAGCTCGATCTTCGCCTTTTCAGCGGCTTCCTTCAGGCGCTGCAGCGCGAGCACGTCCTTCGACAGGTCGACGCCCTGCTCCTTCTTGAACTCGCCGATGATGTAATCGATGATGCGCTGGTCGAAGTCTTCGCCGCCGAGGAACGTGTCGCCGTTGGTCGACAGCACTTCGAACTGCATTTCGCCGTCGACGTCCGCGATTTCGATGATCGACACGTCGAACGTACCGCCGCCGAGGTCATACACGGCGATCTTGCGGTCGCCCTTCTCGGCCTTGTCGAGGCCGAACGCGAGCGCAGCCGCGGTCGGCTCGTTGATGATCCGCTTGACTTCGAGGCCCGCGATGCGGCCGGCGTCCTTGGTTGCCTGGCGCTGGCTGTCGTTGAAGTACGCCGGCACCGTGATCACGGCTTCCGTGACCGGCTCGCCGAGGTAGTCTTCGGCCGTCTTCTTCATCTTGCGCAGCACTTCCGCCGACACTTGCGGCGGCGCGAGCTTCTCGCCGTGTGCCTCGACCCATGCATCGCCGTTGTCGGCCTTGATGATGGCGTACGGCATCAGGCCGATGTCCTTCTGGACTTCCTTCTCTTCGAAGCGGCGGCCGATCAGGCGCTTCACGGCGAACAGCGTGTTCTTCGGGTTGGTCACCGACTGGCGCTTGGCCGGTGCGCCGACCAGCACTTCGTTGTCGTCCATGTAGGCGATGATCGACGGCGTGGTGCGCGTGCCTTCCGAGTTCTCGATGACCTTGACCTGGTTGCCTTCCATGATGGCGACGCACGAGTTCGTGGTGCCGAGGTCAATACCGATGATCTTTCCCATTTTTTCCTAATCTCCAGAAATGCTTGTTTGCTGCGCAAAACCCCGCGTTTTGTGGCGGTTTCGCGCGCCAGAATTCAACTCTGTTCCCGAAATGCGTCCGTCCGGTTCGTTTTCAAGACCCGACGTGCGATGCGGATATTAAATTTTTTCAATCGCTGCCGGCTAGCGGATCGCCGCCCGCCGCGGCGATTTTCGCGCGTGCCGCCGACACCGCTGCCTGGAACTGCGCGAGGCCATGCCAGCCCGTCGCGCGGCCGAGCCGCTTGCCGCGGTGGAAGAAGAACCACGTCGGCACGCCGTGCAGCCCGAAGCGGCGCCCCAGCTGGTGGTGTTCGTACACGTTGCAATGGAACCACTTCAGGTCCAGCGCGCGGATCGCGTCGGGCTGGGCGAGCATCGCCTTCTTCGCGATCTCGCAGTTGAAGCAGTCGACGCCCCAGAAGAACACCACCGCGAGCGCATCGCCCGCGCCGTCGATCGCCGCGTCGAACGTGCCGGCGTCCAGCGCCTGCATGTCGAACGCGTCGAACGCGGCCGGATCGACGCCGGCTGGCAGCATCGCGACGGCCTTACTTCGGCTGCGCGACGGTGACGAGCGCCGGACGCAGCACGCGGTCGGCGATCATGTAGCCCTTTTGCAGCACGGTGACGACGGTGTTCGGCTCCTGGTCGGCCGGCACCATCGAAATGGCCTGGTGCTGGTGCGGATCGAACTTCTCGCCAACCGGGTTCAGCGCGACGACGCGGCCCTTCTCGAGCGCGCTCGTCAGCTGGCGCAGCGTCAGCTCGACGCCTTCGCGCACCTTCGCGATGTCGCCGGACGTATCGTTGACGGCCGCTTCCAGGCTGTCCAGCACGGGCAGCAGGTGCTCCGCAAAGCTCTCGATCGCGAACTTGTGCGCCTTCGAGACGTCGTCCTGCGCGCGGCGGCGGACGTTCTCGGTTTCGGCCTTCGCCCGCAGGAAGCTCTCCTGCAGCTCGGCGACCTTGGCTTGAGCCTCCGCGAGCGCCGCGTCGGCTGCTTCGGCGGCGGGAGCAGCGCCTTGCGCCGCCTGCTTCTCGCTGCCGATCTCTTCGGCCGATTGGGATGCCGGGTTCTCTTGCGTGTTTTCCATGTCGCTGAAAGTCGATTAGAGGTTGAAGCCAAATCGGCAACCGCCGGACCGTATATCCGGTGGCACCGCACATTGCTGGTGCAAATAAGGGTGAAAACGACGATTTCAAGAGGGTTATTCGCCGGCATTCTCCAATACCGCGAAACAACCGCGCGTCACGCCGGGGCATCGGCCGCATAGTCCGCCAGATCGGGCGAAACGGCCGGTAACAACGCTTACCCGGCAAGTACTAGCTTGGCACAGGCCCGCTGCACTACACTCCACTCAAGCGTCGGAAAAGCGTGTTTACCCCTAGCTGACTGACGCCTGACATCCACCTGGCGCCGTTTTCACCCTTCTTCTCGAGGGGAGTACCATGAAACTGACGTTTGCGATCTCGGTGGTCGCGCTGGTACTCATTGCCGGCACCACCACCATCTGCCTGTCGGGAGCCGTCACCGACCGCACGACCGAATACGGAAGCGCGCGGGCGACATTCGACCAGATGTTCAGCTCCCACCAGAAAATCTGTCGATGATGCGCCGGTCGCGCTTCGTCGGCCGGCCGTGCAATTCGGCTGCCGGCTCGCGATACGTGCGGCGCCGCTCCAGTTCGGCGAGCCGCGCGGCCCGCCCCGCTTCCGTCTCCGCGTAAAGCGTCTGCGCGACGCTCGCCGGCCCGCGCACGTCGCACACGCCAAGCACGGCAACGTGCCAGACGATGCCGTCGATCGCAATCTCGACCTCGTCGCCCACCCGCACTTCCTTCGCCGGCTTGACCGCCGCGCCGCCAATCTTCACGTGCCCCTTGTCGACCGCATCGGTCGCGAGCGAGCGCGTCTTGAAGAACCGGGCCGCCCACAGCCATTTGTCGATGCGCAGCTTCGCGCCCGGCTCGGTCGAAATCTTGTAATTCATCGCGCTCAACTCACCGTTTCGGGCTGCGCGGCCTTGACCGGCCAGCCCTGCAGATTCTCGGCGACGATCTCGCCGAGCGCGCCGATCCACGCGGATGCGCCATTCAGGCACGGAATCCGGTGGAACGCCTTGCCGCCGCCGGCGAGGAACTCGTCGCGCACCTCCATGCCGATCTCCTCGATCGTCTCCAGGCAGTCGGCCGTGAAACCGGGACAGAACACGTCGGCCCGCCGCACGCCGGCCTCGCCGAACTCGCGCAGCGTCGGCGCGGTGTAAGGCTGCAGCCATTCGGCCTTGCCGAAACGCGACTGGAACGTGACGCGGCATTCGGTCGTCGACAGCCCGAGCGCGGCCATCAGCAGCGCGCCTGTCTGCTGGCATTGGTCGTGATAGGGGTCGCCGAGGTCGAGCGTGCGCTTCGGCACGCCGTGAAAGCTCAGCACGAGCTTGTCGCCGGCCGCGAAATCGGGCCGGCCGTGCTGCGCCCAATACTGGCGCACCTGCTCGGCCAGCGCATGGATATAGGCCGGATGGTCGGCGTAGTGCCGCACCGTGCGCACCTCGGGCTGGTTGCGCATGCGCGCGAGCGCGTGGAAGGCGGCGTCGAACGCCGTGGCGGTGGTCGACGCCGAGTATTGCGGATACATCGGCATCAGCAGCACGCGCTCGACGCCCGCCCGCTTGAACTGCGCGAGCGCGTGCGAAATGTTCGGGCTGCCGTAGCGCATCGCATAGTCGACCATCACGTGATAGCCGTTCGACGTGAGCAGATGCCGCACGCTGTCGGTCTGGCGCTCCGTGTACACGCGCAGCGGCGAGCCCTCGGGCATCCAGACCGCCGCGTATTTCTTCGCGGACGCCCGGCCGCGCAGCGGCAGGATGAGCGTGCGCAGCAGCACCTGCCAGACGGCCTGCGGAATCTCGACGACCCGCGGATCCGACAGGAATTCGGCCAGGTAGCGCCGCACCGCGCGCGGTGTCGGGGCGTCGGGCGTGCCGAGATTGATCAGCAGCACACCGATGCGATGGGCAGCCGCGGTGCTCGAAGGCGGCTCAAGATCGAAACGCATGGGCAATTACGTGCTCGGGGCACGGGACCGGACGGCTCTCAATTATAGCGGGCCGCTCCGCGCCGGTCGGCTGGCCGTTCGGCCGACTGCCGGCACACGCGGTGCCGCGGCACGATGACGGGGCAGGATCGGGCTAGCGACCGCAGGCTACTGCTGGCTCAGCGTGAGCGACAGCAGGCGCGCGGTGATGTCGACGATCGGTATCACGCGGTTGTACGCCATGCGGGTCGGGCCGATCACGCCGAGCGTGCCGACGATCTGCCCGTTCACCTCGTAAGGCGCGGTAACGACGCTCATTTCCTCGATCGGCACGAGCGTCGATTCGCCGCCAATGAAGATCTGCACGCCCTGGGCGTGGCTCGACACGTCGAGCAGTTGCAGGAGGCCCGTCTTTTGGTCGAATACGTCGAACAGCTTGCGCAGTCGCGCCATGTCGGACGAGAGATCCGCCACTTCGAGCAGGTTGCGCTCGCCGGAAATCAGCACGGTGTCCTCGGTGTCGGGCACCTCGGTGCTGGCCGTCACGGCGGCGTGCATCAGCGCGGTCATGTCGCCGCGCAACTGGTCGATCTCGTCGCGCAGGCGGCGGCGCACCTCGTCGAACGACAGGCCGGCGAAATGCGCGTTGATGTAGTTGGACGCCTCGGTCAGTTGCGACGGCGAGTAATCGCGCGGCGTCGCGAGCATCCGGTTCTGCACGTCGCCCTCGGGCGTGACGATGATCAGCAGGATGCGCTTGTCCGACAGGCGCATGAACTCGATCTGCTTGAACACGTGGCTGCGGCGCGGCGTCAGCACCACGCCCGCGAACTGCGACAGGTTCGACAGCACGCTCGCGGCGGCCGCCACCACCCGCTGCTGCGGCTCGCCGGCCTGCAGCGTGTTCTGCACCTGCCGCGCGACGGCTTCGGCGTCGATCGGCGCCTCGACCGTCAGCATCGTGTCGACGAACAGCCGGTAGCCGCGCGGCGTCGGCACGCGGCCGGCCGACGTGTGCGGGCTCGACACGAGGCCGAGCTCCTCCAGGTCGGACATCACGTTGCGGATCGTTGCCGGGCTCAGCTCGAGCCCGGAGTAACGGGACAACGTGCGCGATCCGACTGGCTGACCGTCGGCGATATACCGTTCGATCAGGGTTTTCAGGAGGGTTCGTGCGCGAGGATCTAGCATGGTGGAAAATTTTAGCGCAACCGCGCGACCGCGGCGAGTGGCGTCGGCTACCGTTGCGCGGGCCGGCCCGATCCGGCCCCGACCGCGCACAGCCGGTTCTTTTCGTCAACGAGCTATGGTGTAATGCCGGCATGAAAACCGGTAATCAGTTCAACACTGTCGCGCTCGTCGGCCGGAGCAACACGCCGAACATCGCCGAGCCGCTCGCCACGCTGGCCGCCTGCGTCGCCAAGCGGGGCTTCGAGGTCGTCTTCGAAGCCGAGACCGCGCGCGAGATCGGCATCACCGGCTACCCGGCGCTGACGCCGGCCGAAATCGGGGCGCGTGCCGATGTGGCGGTCGTGCTGGGCGGCGACGGGACGATGCTCGGCATCGGCCGTCAGCTCGCGCCGTACAAGACACCGCTGATCGGGATCAACCACGGGCGGCTCGGCTTCATCACCGATATCGCGGCGGCCGACATGCAGGCGCTCGTCCCGGTGATCCTGTCGGGCAAGTTCGAGCGCGAGGAGCGCGCGCTGCTCGAGGCCCGGATCATGCGCGACGGCGAACCGATCTACCACGCGCTCGCCTTCAACGACGTCGTCGTGAACCGCAGCGGCTTCTCCGGGATGGTCGAGCTGCGCGCATCGGTCGACGGCCGGTACATGTACAACCAGCGTTCGGACGGCCTGATCGTCGCCACGCCGACCGGCTCGACCGCTTACGCGCTGTCGTCGGCCGGCCCGATCCTCCATCCGCAGCTGGCGGGCATCGTGCTCGTGCCGATCGCGCCGCACGCGCTGTCGAACCGGCCGATCGTGCTGCCCGACGATTCGAAAATCGCGATCCAGATCGTCGGCGGGCGCGACGTCAACGTGAACTTCGACATGCAGTCGTTCACCGCGCTCGAACTGAACGACACGATCGAGGTGCGCCGCTCGAAGCACACGGTGCCGTTCCTGCACCCGATCGGCTACAGCTACTACGCGACGCTGCGCAAGAAGCTGCACTGGAACGAACACGCCTCGAACGAAGACGACAAGGCGTCCTGACGCCGCTCTGCCCGACACCATGCTCCGCCACCTCTCGATCCGCGACTTCGTCATCGTCGCCGCGCTCGATCTCGAATTCGACAGCGGCTTTTCCGTCTTTTCCGGTGAAACCGGCGCCGGGAAATCGATCCTGATCGACGCCCTCGCCCTCGCGCTCGGCGAACGTGCCGACGCGAGCGTCGTGCGCACCGGCTGCAGCCGCGCCGACATCACCGCCGAGTTCACGCCGCACGACCGCGTCGCGCGCTGGCTCGACGAACACGCGTTCGACACCGAGGACACCGTGATGCTGCGCCGCGTGATCGATGCGAACGGCCGGTCGCGCGCGTTCATCAACGGCACCAGCGCGACGCTCGCGCAGCTGCGCGAGCTCGGCGAGATGCTCGTCGACATCCACGGCCAGCATGCGCACCAGCTGCTGATGCGGCCGGATGCGCAGCGCGAGCTGTTCGATACGCACGCGGGGCTCGTCGCCGAGGCCGCGAACGTCGCGCGCGCATGGCGCGTGTGGCGCGACGCGACGCAGGCGATCGACGCTGCAAAAGCGCACGAGCGCGAGCTGCAGCTCGAACGCGAAAAGCTCGCCTGGCAGCTCGCCGAACTCGACAAGCTCGCGCCGCAGCCCGGCGAATGGGACGAAGTCAGCAACGAACACAAGCGCCTGTCGCATTCGGCGAACCTGATCGAAGGCGTGCGCGGTGCGCTCAACGCGCTGTCGGAGTCCGACGACGCGATGCTCGCGCAGCTCGGCGCGATCGTGTCGAAGCTGCGCAGCCTCGCCGACTACGACACCTCGCTCGGCGACGCGCTCGCGTCGCTCGAACCGGCCGAGATCCAGTTGCAGGAAGCCGTCTATTCGCTGCAGCACTATGCGCAGCGCGTCGATCTCGATC
This sequence comes from Burkholderia sp. Tr-20390, assembly GCF_017104595.1. Lineage (NCBI taxonomy): Bacteria > Pseudomonadati > Pseudomonadota > Betaproteobacteria > Burkholderiales > Burkholderiaceae > Burkholderia > Burkholderia sp. Tr-20390. The sequence continues at coordinate 18,729 of NZ_JAAGPC010000085.1, forward strand.
CCGAACGGCTCGCGCAGGTCGAAACGCGTCTCGATGCGCTGCACTCGACCGCGCGCAAGTTCCGCTTGCCGCCCGACACGCTGCACGAAGAACACGCGGCACGCCGCGCGCAGCTCGCCGCGCTCGATGCGGCGGCCGATCTCGGCGCGCTCGTGGCGGCGCAGGCCAAGGCGCGGGAAGCCTATCTCGCCGACGCCAAACACCTGTCCAAGGCACGCGCGCAGGCCGCCAAGGCGCTCGGCACGGCCGTCACGGCCGGCATGCAGGAACTGTCGATGGCGGGCGGGAGCTTCGAGGTCGCGCTCGTGCCGCTCGCCGACGGCGGCCCGCACGGGCTCGAGCAGGTCGAATTCCGGGTCGCCGGGCACCCCGGCGTGCCGCTGCGGCCGCTCGCGAAGGTGGCGTCGGGCGGCGAGCTCGCGCGGATCAGCCTCGCGCTCGCGGTGATCGCCAGCGCGGCAAGCCCGACGCCGACGCTGATCTTCGACGAAGTCGATACGGGGATCGGCGGCGGCGTCGCCGAAGTGGTCGGCCGCCTGCTGCACCAGCTCGGGCGCGATCGCCAGGTGCTGTGCGTGACGCACCTGCCGCAGGTCGCCGCGCGCGGTGATCACCACTACCAGGTCGCAAAAGGCGCCGACGACCGTGGCGGTACGGTGTCGACCGTCGTCGCGCTCGACCGCGCCAACCGGATCGAGGAAGTCGCGCGGATGCTCGGCGGGCTCGAGATCACGGCGACCACGCGCAAGCACGCGAAGGAAATGCTCGCCGCATAAGGCATCGGATACGCGAAACAGCACGCTCGGCCAACGTGAAAACGTAAAAAAGGCCGTTCCGGGTAATACCGGAGCGGCCTTTTGATAGGTTCCGACTTATCCGACGCGCTTCGCGGCACGACGAACCGACCGGGTGGCACCAGATCGAACGGCACGCGGCACGCGCCAGCGCGGTCGCCCGCGCCGGCACCTCGCCGTGCCTACTTGCCCTTGCACATCGCATGCATGTTCGCGACACCCTTCTCGCGCCATGCGCCCCACTCACCGCCCGTCCCCGGCACATCGCCGAGCACCCACCAGCCGTTGAGCCAGGTCTTGCCGGCGTGGCTGACCTCGTGGCACGGCGTCGCGTAGGTCTTCTTCTTGTCCCAGGCCGGCGCGCCCGTGGCCACGTCGGCACGCACCATGACGCCATGCGTCGCCACCGCACTGCGGTTCTGCGCATCGGTCACGGTCAGCTTCACGTCGTAGCGCTGCGCCTGCGTCGCCTTCGGCGCAACGAACGACGCATTCGCACCCTGCTGGTCGATCGCGAGTCCTGCCGGCGCGGTCCACGCATACTTCAGCCCCTTGCCGGTCGACCCTGCGCCGGACAACGCAACGGTCGCGCCACCGTCGACCGTCGCCGGCCCGCTGATCGCGGCCCGCGGCGGCGGGACGATTTCCTGCGCCTTCACCTTGACGACATGCGACGCCTGCGCCGTGTAGCCCTTGTCATTGGTCACGGTCAGATCGAAGGCGTAATCGCGGTCCTGTCCAAGCGCGGGTGCAACGAACTTCAGTTCCGCGCCGTTCGGTTTCGCATCGATGCCGGCCGGGGCCGTCCACGCATGGCGCAACTGCTCGCCGATCGACGACGCGCCCGACAACACGACCGTCGCGCCCGCGTTCGCCTGTTGCGGGCCGATGACGGCCGCCTGCGGCAGCAGCACCCCGTCGTTCTTCACCTCGACCACCGCGCCGTTCGGCCCGACCGACTTGACGGTGACGATCTTGCCCGACAGCGTGTCGTGCAACGCATGACCCGGCATCAGCGGCGCGTCCTTCATGCCCTGCGCACTGCCCGGCGTCGCATCGACCAGCGTATTGGCCAGCACATTGCCGGCGTGTGCGACGGTTCGCACGATCACGCCATTGACGAACGGGTCGTCGGACTTCCAGTTGTCGAAGCCGGGCTGCGGCTGGCGAAACTCGAGCCACAGCGTCGAGCCGTCGGCGCGCGCCAGACGGTACGCCTTCGCACCCGACGCTTTGCCCCACAGCGGCGCGAGTTGGTACGTGCCCTCGCCCTTGATCTCGGGCACGTCGGCTTCGGTCAGCCAGCCTCTGAGCAACTGGTAGCTCGCCGGATACAAACGCCGGCCACCGCCGCCCATCGTGTCGGACGGATCGTCGACTCCACCCGCACGGCACGCGCTGCCCACCTCGACCGTGCCGCCCGGCGTCGGGCAGTTGACGAGCGAGCCCGGATGCCGCGCGCCCAGGCTGTGACCGAATTCGTGGGACCACATCCAGTAACCCTGGCCGCTCGCGTTCGACAGGATCCAGTTGCCGGGCATCGCCGCCAGGCCGGCCCAGTCGCAGCTGCTCATTTTCGGCAGTTCGACGAACAGGTAGTCGAACTTGTCCGGGTTCACACCGCGGGCGAACGCCGCGCTGCGCGCCGCCGCGCGCAGCGCGCCGGAATCGCAACTGCCCGGGCGGTCGCCCAGGTTGACGCTGTCGAGCGTCTGACCATGCAACGTCAGCTTGCCGTGCGACGCGACCTCGACATAACGCCGCAGCGACGAATAGTCGTCGCCGTCGCCGAACACCGCCTTGCGCACCACTTCGCTATCGGCCGGTTGGGAATCGTTGAAGTGCGTGATCATCAGCAACGCCGACTTGTCGCCGAGCAGCGGGCGCTGCGACGGCGCGATCGATGCGGACGACCGCCAGACCGACGCCGGCTGGCCGCGCAGGTTCTGCATCGCGACGCCGGCGCTCCCTTCCCGCGGCGCCAGCACTTCGTTGGATCGGCCGGTGTTGACCCGGTACCGGTTGCCGAACGACACGCGGCCGTCGATGCCGATGTCGGCCCGCCAGTCGCGCATCGTCTGGTCGCCCTCGCTGCAGACGCCGACCGACACGCGCCCCATGCCGTTGTCGCCGGTGGCCGAATGCAGGCACATCTTCGTGCCGCGTGCCGCGCTCGCGCCGGCGTTGATGATGCGCTGGAAGCCGTCGCGCGGCTCGAAGGTCCAGTCCTGCGCGGCGCTGCCGTCGCATGCCGCGAACACGGCCGCGTTGTCGGCCGGCTGCCAGGCCAGGCACTGGCCATCGCCACGCGACAGGTTCTTCAGCGGGGTGGAAGCCGTTTCCGCTGCACCAGCGGAAACGGAGAACAGTCCAGCGACGGCCGCGGACAGCGCCGTCGTGGCAAGAGAGTAGCGGATAGGTTTCAAGATGAGTTGAGATCGCTTGTGGCGCACACGGCACCGGTTGAACGGAAAGCCGGATTCTTCCGATACCCGCCCTTCCGCTCAAACAATCTCAAACGAATCTCAATGCCGGCCGCTGCGGCGCGCGCGGCGTGCCGCGGTCAGATTCCGCCGAACACCCGCTCCCACAGCGCCGTCACGGCCGCCCGCTCGTCGGCCACCACGGCCGGATCGACCCGCGCCTTCTCCATCCCGTCGAGCCGCAGCTTGTGCTGCAGCTTCCGGTACTTGCGGTACGCCGCGCCGACCCGCTCGGCCTCGTCCTCGCCCATCAGCCCGAAGCGCGCGACCTCGCGCAGCAGCGCGATGTTGCCCGTGTTGCGGATCAGCTCGGCATCGCTCGACGCGTGCAGCAGCACCCAGTACTGGACGATGAACTCGATGTCGACCATCCCGCCGCGATCGTGCTTCAGGTCGAACAGCTCGGTCTGGTTCGGGTGGCCGGCGAACACCTTGCCGCGCATGTCGACGATTTCCTTCGCGAGCACGCCGCCGTCGCGCGGCGTCGTCAGCACCTGCTGGCGGATCGCCTCGAAGTCCGCGCCGATCTGCGCGTCGCCCGCGCTGTAGCGGGCCCGCGTCAGCGCCTGATGCTCCCAGACCCACGCGGTATTCGCGGCGTCGCCCTCGCGCAGCTGGTAGCGGCGGAACGCGTCGAGATCGGTGACGAGCAGCCCGGCCTCGCCGTTCGGCCGCAGCCGCAGGTCGATGTCGAACAGCGCGCCCGCCCCGGTCGCGGTGGTGAGCCACGTGATCAGGCGCCGCGTGAAGGTCGTGTAGACGTCCGCCGAACGCTCGTCGGCGTCGTCGTACAGGAAGATCAGGTCGAGATCCGACGCGTAGCCGAGCTCCTTGCCGCCCAGCTTGCCATACGCGATCACCGCGAACTTCGGCACGTCGCGATGGCGCTTCGCGAGCTGCGACCAGACGACTTCGATCGTCACGTCGAGCACCGCGTCGGCCAGCTCGGACAGCCGGTCGCTCACGTGCTCGACCGACAGTTGCCCGGCCAGATCGATCAGCAGGATCCGGAACACCTCCGCGTGCTGGGCGTGCCGCAGCAGGTCCATCTGTTGCTCGGGGCCGTCGGCCGCGGCGAGGCGCGCGCGCAGCGCGTCCTTGAACGCGGGCCAGTCGAACGGGCTCGCGATCGCCTCGTCGTCGAGCAGTTCGTCGAGCAGTTGCGGATGGCGAATCAGGTAGCCGCCGCCCCAGCGCGTCGCACCGAGCACCGACAGCACGCGGTCGAGCGCGGCCGGATATTCGGTCAGCAGCGCGAGATAGACACCGCGCCGGCTGACCGTCTCGAGCAGGTCGAACAGGCGCACGATCGTATCGTCGCGGCGCGCGGCGTCGATGTTCGGCGCGGCGTCGAGCGCCCGCTGCGCGACGCTGTCGAAGCGCTGCCGGCTCTTTTCCGGCAGGCCCGTGTAGCGCGACGACTGCCAGATCGCGCGCAGCCGGGCGAGCACGGTGGCCGGATCCGTAAAACCGAGGCCGTCGAGACGCGCGACCAGCGCGTCGTCCTCGCCGTCGTCGGCCAGCGCGCCGCTCCAGATCCACGCGGCGGCCGTGTCGTCGCCGGCCGCGCAGGGCGCGCCGCTCGCCTTGTCGGCAAAAATCTGGTCGAACTGCGCTTCGACGAACGTGCGGTGGCCGTCCAGCACCGTCATCAGCGCCGCATAGTCGGCGAAGCCCAGCGACGCGGCCAGCGCCGCGCGCTCGTCCGGCTCGACCGGCATCGCGTGCGTCTGCGCGTCGTTGCGGTACTGCAGACGGTGCTCGAGCGTGCGCAGGAAGTTGTAGGCCTCGGTCAGGCGCGCACGCACATCCTCGCCGATCAGCCCGCGCGCCTGCGCATGGCGCAGCACCGCAAGCGTCGGCCGCACGCGGAATTCCGCATCCTGGCCGCCGCGGATCAGCTGGAACACCTGCGCACTGAATTCGATCTCGCGGATCCCGCCGCGTCCGAGCTTGATGTCGTCGGCCTTGTCGGGCCGCATCGACGCGCGGCGCGCGGCTTCCTGCCGGATCTGCTGGTGCAGCGAGCGGATCGCGCCGATCACGCCGAAGTCGAGGTAGCGGCGGTACACGAACGGCTTGACGAGCGACTCGAGTTGCGACGCCAGCCGTTGCGCCGCGTCGCTGTCGCCTTCCGACACGAGCCGCCCCTTGATCCACGCATAGCGCTCCCACTCGCGCCCCTGCACGTAGAAATACTCCTCGAGCATGCCGAGGCTGCAGACGAGCGGCCCCGAATCGCCGTTCGGACGCAGCCGCATGTCGACGCGAAACACGTAGCCGTCGGCCGTGACTTCCGACAACACGCCGATCAGCCGCCGGCCGAGCCGCGTGAAGTATTCCTGCGTGGACAGCGGCGAACGCGCGCCGCCGGTCGTCTCGCCGTCGTCCTCGTAGACGAAGATCAGGTCGATGTCCGACGACACGTTCAGCTCGCGGCCGCCAAGCTTGCCCATCCCGACCACGCCGAGCACGACGCGCTGGCCGTCGGCGCCGCGCGGCTCGCCGTACAGCGCCTCGAGCTCGGCCGACAGCAGCGCGAGCGAGCGCTGCACGGCCACTTCCGCGAGATCGGTCATCGCGCCCGTCACCTCGGCGACGTCCGCCAGCCCGCGCAGGTCGCGCTCCGCCACCGCGCCGAATGCCTCGGCGCGCAGTTGTCGCAGCGCGCGCTTCAGGTGCTCCTCGGTCGGCGCGGCGGCGCCGGCCGGCGTTGCCAGCAGTTCGGTTAGGCGCGCGTCGAGCTGCGCGCGACCGAGCGGCGCGGCCGCCCACGCGGCGACCTGGTCGACGAGCGCGGGTCGCGCGGCGGCCGCGCGGGCCAGGTAACGGGAATAGGACGTGCTGATCAGGGCGGAAGCGTCGGTCATCGAGAAGCGGGCCTGGCGGAACGGCCGGCCGGCACGGGAACGCATGCGCGCCCCACTCCCGACCGGCTCCATGGACTCGGCGCGGCATCGCGGGGCGGGTGCGCCCGTCGCGAAACCGCGCGCCGGAAAGCCCGTGCCGCGCTGCCGCATCGGCCGCCGGCACGAACCCGTGTGATACATTTCAACGTCAGTCTGCAAAACTACCATATCGCCGCCCGTCCGCCGCATGTCCGACCGTCAGGAATCCGCCGTAGCTGCGCCCGAAGCGGGACCTCCGAAGCACGATCATCCGGTCTTGCGTCGCGTGTTCAGGGTGACGCTGGCAGTCGGGATCGGCACCTACTTCATCGCGTCCGGCACCTTCCTCGGGCTGCGCTACGTCCTGCTGCCCCGCATCGACGAATTCCGCCCGCGCATCGAACGCGCGGTGTCCGACAAGCTCCACGCGCAGCTTTCAATCGGCAAGCTTTCCCCGAACTGGTCCGGCATGCAGCCGGGCGTCGAGCTCACGAACCTGACGATCCGCGGCCATGACGGCAAGGTCGCGCTGTCGGTGCCGCATGCGACGGCCGCGCTGTCGTGGATGTCGCTGCTGCGGCTGTCGCCCGCGCTGTCGAGCCTGATCGTCGACCAGCCCGACCTGGTCGTCGCGCGGGCGGCCGACGGCTCGCTGAGCATCGCGGGCGTCGGCGTGGCGACCACCCACGGCGGCAACGATACGTTCGGCACGTGGCTGCTGAAACAGGAGGCGATCGTGCTGCGCGGCGGCACGCTGCGCTGGCGCGACGCGCAGCATGACGCGCCGGAGCTCGTGCTGTCGGGCATCCGGCTCGCGGTGCTCAATGCCGGCCGGGTGCACAAGGCCGCGCTGCAGGCGCCCGCGAACGGCACGCTGCTGCTCGGCCCGCTCGACTTCCGTGCGCGCTTCAAGCACAAGCCGCTCGCGCCGGTCGGCAAGCCGTCGAACTGGACGGGCGACGCGTACCTGTCGACGGGCCCGGTCGACCTGCAGACGCTGGCGCGCTACCTCGACATGCCGCTCACGATCCACGCGGGCCGGATCGACAACGCGATCTGGGCCACCTTCGGCGACGGCCACCTGCATTCGGCGGGCGGCGACCTGCAGGGCGCGGACGTCGCGCTGCGCGTGCGCCCGACGCAGCCGCGGCTCGACGTGCCGACGGTCGGCTTCGGCTGGGACATGCAGCTCGACGCCGGCCACGACTACACGCTGCACCTGACGCGCTTCAACGCGGAGCTCGGCCAGCCGCCGCTGCCGGACGGCACGCCGCTCGCCCGCTCGCTCGCGCTGTCGACGCTGACGGCCCGCTACCGCGTGCCGACCGCGAACCAGGGGCAGTTGTTGAGCGTCGTCGGCGACCGCGTCGATCTCGGCATCCTCAGCGAGTTCATCCGCGGGCTGCCGCTGCCGGCACGCCTGCGCAACGAGCTGATCAAGCTTGACCCGCGCGGGATGGTGTCGAACTATCACATCGAGGTCGAGCGCGCGAAACCCGCACATGCCGACCTCGCCGACGAGGAGCGGCGCACGGGCGCCGCGCCGATCGTGCGCTACCGCTTCCTCGGCGATCTCCAGGGCATCAGCTTCGCCGCGCAGGAACCGCCGCCCGGGCTCTCACCGCGCGGCCACCCGCGCGCCGGCTGGCCGGGTGTCGAGAACCTGTGGGGCCGCGTCGACGCGAACGAGACGGGCGGCTCCGCGCATTTCGACACGGTCAATGCGGCCGTCACGGTGCCCGGCGAATTCGACGAGCCGCGCCTGACGTTCGACCGGCTGCGCGGCAATGCCAAATGGACGATCACGCCCGCGCCCGGCGAGAAGCACGCGCGCGTCGACGTATCGCTGCCCGACCTGTTCGTCTCGAACCCCGATGCCGAAATCGCGGTGTCGGGCTCGTACGCGAACCCCGGCCACGGCCGCGGCACGCTCGACCTGCGCGCCGATTTCGCCCGGGCGTCGGTGGCGCGCATCCCGCGCTACCTGCCGACCGGGATGTCCGAACACCTGCGCGACTATCTCGGCCACGCGCTGCAGGACGGCCAGGTGACCAAGGGCGCGTCGATCGTCGCCCGTGGCCCGCTCGAGAAATTCCCGTTCGAACACGAGCCGGACGCCGGCGTGTTCCACATCGTCGCGCCGTTCACCGGCGGCCGCTTCGAACCGACGCCGTACCCGCCGCGCAAGCTCGCGAACGGCACGCCGAGCGTCTGGCCGGCGCTCGACGGGATCGACGGCGTATTCGAACTCGCGCAGAACAAGCTGCGCTTCGACATCCACCGCGCACACTACAAGCGCGTCGCGCTGACGAAGGTCACCGGCCGCATCGACGATCTCGGCAATCCGAGCCACTCGCCGCTCATCATCGACGGCCATGCGCAGGGCCCGCTCGCCGACCTGATCGACTACGCGGACAACAGCTCGCTCGGCACGATGAGCGGACATATCGGCCAGCGGATCGACGCGCAGGGGCCCGCGTCGCTCGGGCTCAAGATCACGATTCCGCAGCACGTCGCGCATCCGCACACGCACGTCGAAGGCGCGCTCGCATTCGGCGGCAACACGCTGACGACCAGCGGCGTGCCGCCGCTGTCCGCGCTGCGCGGCAGTGTCCGGTTCACCGAGGCCGGCGCGTCGCTGCACGACCTGTCGGGGCGCTTCCTCGGCGGCCCGGTGCGCGCGAACGGCAACTTCCAGTCGCACGGGCCGTACACGGTGGACGTCGACGGCCGGCTCGCACTCGACGCCGCACGCGGCCTGAACCTGCACGGCCCGGCCGCCGCGCTGCTCGAGCACGTGGTCGGCGACGCGCCGTACAAGGTCGCCGTGCGCGGCGCGCCGGGCCGCCTGCCCGACATCAGCGCGCATTCCGACCTGACCGGCGTCGCGCTGAATTTCCCCGCGCCGTTCGCGAAGGCGGCCGGCACGCCGATGCCGTTCAGCTTCACGCTGCAGCCGGCGCCGCAGGCCGACGGCAAGCGTCTCGAGCACGCCGACCTGACGCTCGGCCCCGTGTCCGCGACCTACCTGCTCGACGCGACGCGCGGCCAGCCGCTGCGCGCGGTGCGCGGCGCGATGGGCATTCACCGGATGCCCGACATGCCGCAGGACGGCGTGAGCGCGGCCGTCGACGTCAACGAACTGGACGCCGACGCGTGGCTAGCGCTGGCCCATACGCTGAAGTCCGACACGCCGCGCGCGCCGGAGCCGCAGGCCGCGCCGCGCGTCGATTTCGCGAGCTTCGCGCCGAAGCGTTTCGCGCTCCACTTCGGCACGCTGAAGCTGCTCAAGCGCAACTGGGAAAACGTGATCATCGGCGCGTCTCACGTCGACGAGCTGTGGCAGGCGAACATCGCGTCGAACCAGGTGTCGGGCTACCTGTCGTGGGCGCCGGGCGGCGGCCACAACGGCGCGGGCGTGTTGAATGCGCGGCTCGCGAAGCTCGTGGTGCCCGACAGCGCACAGCACGATCTCGTCGGCCGCGCGATGAACCTGCCGACGCCGACCGACCGGCCGATGCCGTCGATCGACCTGATCGTCGACCAGGTCGTCGCGCGCAACCACGACATCGGCCGCCTCGTCGTCAACGCGCGCAACATCGACGAAGCCGGCACGCCGGTCTGGCAGCTCGACAAGCTGGAGCTGTCGAACCCGGACGCGAAGCTGACGGCGACCGGCAACTGGCGCACGTCGCGCCGCGCGCTCGCCCGCGGCGCCGACGAGAGCGACGCACCGCGCCGCACTGTGTTCGACTTCAAGCTCGACATCGGCAACGCGGGCGCGCTGCTCGACCGCGTCGGCCTGCCGCGCACGCTGGCGGACGGCCATGGCTCGGTGACCGGCAAGGTCGGCTGGCGCGGCGGCCCGACCGCGCTCGACTTCCCGTCGCTCGGCGGCCAGATCGCGATCGATCTCGAACACGGCCAGATCCTGAAGGTCGACCCGGGCGCCGCGAAGCTGCTCGGCGTGCTGAGCCTGCAGAGCCTCGCGCGCTTCCTGACGCTGAATTTCCGCGACGTGATCGGCAAGGGGCTGCCGTTCGACAAGATCACCGGCACCGGCCAGATCTCGAACGGGATCGCCCGCACCGACGACTTCTCGATGATGACGGGGCCCGCGAACGTCTCCGTGCGCGGCGCGGTCGATCTCGGCGCCGAGACGCAGGACCTGCACGCGCACGTCGCACCGAAGATCAGCGCGGGCGCCGCCGCGATCGGCGCGGCCATCATCAACCCGCTGCTCGGCGTCGGCGTGCTGGCCGCGAACTACGCGCTGTCGGAAACGCTGTCGCGCGCGTTCGCCCTCGACTACGCGATCACCGGCTCGTGGGCGCACCCGCACATCGAGCGGGTGCGGGGCGATCAGGGTAAGATGAATCACGGTCCGACCGATGCGGCGAATCATTGAGCCGCGCGTCGAATCGCGCACGGTGCCGGGCCGCACCCCATTTATGACGCAACCGATCCTGCGATGACCGACCACACCCGTTCCGCCACGCCCTTCCAGGTCGCCGCGCTGCAGATGGTGAGCACGCCGGACGTCGCGCGCAATCTCGCCGAAGCCCGCCGCCTGATCGCGGAAGCCGCCGGCGAAGGCGCGCAGTTCGTGCTGCTGCCCGAGTATTTCTGCTTCATGGGCCACCGCGACACCGACAAGCTCGCGCTCGCCGAACCCTACCAGGACGGCCCGATCCAGCGCTTCCTCGCGGACGCCGCGCGTCGCCACGGCGTCTGGGTGATCGGCGGCACGCTGCCGCTGAAGGCGCCGGAACCCGATCGCGTGCTCAACACGACGCTCGTGTTCGATCCGTCCGGCAACGAAGCCGCACGCTACGACAAGATCCACCTGTTCAACTTCGAGAAAGGCGACGAGTCGTTCGACGAGGCGCGCACGATCCGCGCGGGCGATACGGTCGTCGCGTTCGACGTGCCGTTCGGGCGGGTCGGCCTGTCGGTCTGTTACGATCTCCGCTTTCCGGAGCTGTATCGCAGGATGGGCGACTGCACGCTGATCGTCGTCCCGTCGGCGTTTACGTATACGACGGGCCGCGCGCACTGGGAAACGCTGCTGCGCGCGCGGGCCGTCGAGAACCAGTGCTACGTGCTCGCGGCCGCGCAAGGCGGCAAGCACGAGAACGGCCGGCGCACCTGGGGCCACAGCATGCTGATCGACCCGTGGGGCGAGATCGTCGCGGTCCGCGACGTGGGCGCCAGCGTCGTGCTCGGCGCGATCGATCCGCAACGCATCGCCGACGTGCGCCAGAGCCTGCCCGCGTGGCGGCACCGCGTGCTGACCTGAATCCGCCGCGCCGCTTGAAACGCCGCGCGGCCAACCCATCTGCCCAGAAGCACCCGACAACTTTTTGAGAAACCCCGATATCCGCATGAACATCATCGAACCCGGCATCCGCAACCTCGCGCTGGCGAAGGACATCCTGCTCACGCCGTACGGCCTCGACGAAAGCCTGCTCACGCGCACGATCGCCGACATCTTCACGCATCGCGTCGACTACGCGGACCTGTACTTCCAGGCGACCCGCAGCGAAGCGTGGAGCCTCGAGGAAGGCATCGTCAAATCGGGCAGCTTCAGCATCGACCAGGGCGTCGGCGTGCGCGCGGTCGCGGGCGACCGCACCGCGTTCGCGTATTCCGACGACCTGTCGCCGGAAGCGATCGCGCAAGCCGCTGCCGCCACCAAGGCGATCGCAGCGGCCGGCGGCGGCCGCCAGAAGATCAAGGCGGCATCGTCGCTGAAGGGCATCTCGGGCCGCGACCTGTACCTGCCGTCCGATCCGCTCGCGTCGCTCGACGCGACGGCCAAGGTCAAGCTGCTCGAGCGCATCGAGCAGATGGCACGCGGCCGCGACCCGCGCATCACGCAGGTGATGGCGGGCCTCGCCGGCGAATACGACGTCGTGCTGGTCGCCCGCAGCGACGGCGCCCTCGCGGCCGACATCCGCCCGCTCGTGCGCGTGTCGGTCACGGTGATCGCCGAGCAGAACGGCCGCCGCGAGATCGGCTCCGGCGGCGGCGGCGGCCGCTTCGACTACGGCTACTTCACCGACGACGTGCTGTCGCGCTACGTCGACGACGCCGTGCATGCGGCGCTCGTGAACCTCGATGCGCGCCCCGCGCCGGCCGGCGCGATGACGGTCGTGCTCGGGCCGGGCTGGCCGGGCGTGCTGCTGCACGAGGCGATCGGCCACGGCCTCGAGGGCGACTTCAACCGCAAGGGCTCGTCGGCATTCGCGGGCCGGATCGGCGAGCGCGTCGCCGCGAAGGGCGTGACCGTCGTCGACGACGGCACGCTGCCGAACCGCCGCGGCTCGCTGAACATCGACGACGAAGGCAACCCGACGCAGTGCACGACGCTGATCGAGGACGGCATCCTGAAGGGCTACATCCAGGACACGCTGAATGCGCGGCTGATGAAGATGCCGGTTACCGGCAACGCACGGCGCGAGTCGTACGCGGCGCTGCCGATGCCGCGCATGACGAACACGTACATGCTGAACGGCGACAAGGATCCGCAGGAAATCATCGCGTCGGTGAAGAACGGCCTGTACGCGGTGAACTTCGGCGGCGGCCAGGTCGACATCACGAACGGCAAGTTCGTGTTCTCGGCGTCCGAGGCGTACATGATCGAGAACGGCAAGATCACCTACCCGGTGAAGGGCGCGACGCTGATCGGCAGCGGCCCCGAATCGCTGAAGGACGTGAGCATGATCGGCAACGACATGTCGCTCGACTCAGGTGTTGGCGTGTGCGGCAAGGAAGGCCAGAGCGTGCCGGTCGGCGTCGGCCAGCCGACCCTGCGGATCGACAGGATGACGGTCGGCGGTACGGCATAACCGCATCGCGGCGCAGACATTCCGCGCATTTTGAATAAAATGCGCGGAATGTCCGCATTTTCGACGTCTCCCGGTTGCCAGCCGACCGGCGACGGGGTATAAATTCCGAATCAACTTTTTTTGACGAACCGAATCTCCGTCATGTCCGCCAAGTTTTACTTTTACTTTTTTTGGTATCTCAGACCGCTGGCGGATCGAGAGGGTTGATGGCGCGTAAAGCGCAACCGAAATTCCCGAAAAAACCGCCGGCGAACCCGGCGGTTTTTTTTCGCCCTTCGCCACCCGGTCGCCGCCGCAGCGGTCCCGCGGCCCCGACCGAAACCACTGAATCGCTTGAATTGATGAATCTGCCGCACGCGCACTCGCACTGACCGAACCGCGCCCGGAACCAAGGAGAAACAGCATGCCCCCGCACAACACCGACGACGTCCGCATTCGCGAACTCAAGGAACTGACGCCGCCCGCCCACCTGATCCGCGAATTCGCGTGCTCCGAAGCCGCGTCCGAGCTGATCTACAACTCGCGCCAGTCGATGCACCGCATCCTGCACGGGATGGACGACCGGCTGATCGTCGTCATCGGGCCGTGCTCGATCCATGACACGAAGGCGGCGATCGAATACGCGGGCCGGCTGGTGAAGGAGCGCGAGCGCTTCAAGGGCGAACTGGAAATCGTGATGCGCGTGTACTTCGAGAAGCCGCGCACGACGGTCGGCTGGAAGGGCCTCATCAACGATCCGCACCTCGACAACAGCTTCAAGATCAACGAAGGGCTGCGCACCGCGCGCGAGCTGCTGCTGCAGATCAACGAAATGGGGCTGCCGGCCGCGACCGAATACCTCGACATGATCAGCCCGCAGTACATCGCCGACCTGATCTCGTGGGGTGCGATCGGCGCGCGCACGACGGAATCGCAGGTGCACCGCGAGCTCGCGTCGGGGCTGTCGTGCCCGGTCGGCTTCAAGAACGGCACCGACGGCAACGTGAAGATCGCGGTCGACGCGATCAAGGCCGCCTCGCAGCCGCACCATTTCCTGTCGGTCACGAAGGGCGGCCATTCGGCGATCGTGTCGACGGCGGGCAACGAGGACTGCCACGTGATCCTGCGCGGCGGCAAGGCGCCGAACTACGACGCGGACAGCGTGAACGCCGCGTGCGCGGACATCGGCAAGGCCGGGCTCGCCGCGCGCCTGATGATCGACGCGAGCCACGCGAACAGCTCGAAGAAGCACGAGAACCAGATCCCCGTCTGTGCCGACATCGGCCGCCAGATCGCGGCCGGCGACGCCCGCATCGTCGGCGTGATGATCGAGTCGCATCTCGTCGAGGGGCGCCAGGACCTGAAGGAAGGCTGCGAGCTGACCTACGGCCAGAGCATCACCGATGCGTGCATCGCATGGGACGACAGCGTGAAGGTGCTCGAAGGCCTCGCGGAATCGGTGAAGGCGCGTCGCGTCACGCGCGGCAGCGGGAACTGACGGACGCAAACAGGCTGGCCGCATGACCCCGCCTGCCGGCGGGTTGGCCATGCGGCCAGCGTACGAGTATTCATTTTGCGTTGACCCGTTAGCCAGCGTTATGTAGCTAATCAGGAAGTGGGCATGCCGACCGTCAACATGCACGATGCAAAATCGCAACTCTCAAGCCTTGTCGAATCTCTTGAATTTGGGCGCGAATCAGATGTCGTGATCACTCGCAATGGCCGACCAGTCGCCCGGATCGTTCCCTATGCAGCGCCAAGGCGAATCGGCGCAGCCCGTCAGTTGCTTGCCGGACTGAACATCTCGGTGACAGTCAAGGCATTCAACGCCAGCGATGGATCTATCGCCGCCGACTTTGAGGCTAGCTCGGGGCCGCGACTCCCACCGTAAAGACGCTGCGCGCAACAAAAAGCCCGGCTCCCGCCGGGCACTCTCATTGGCGGGAGGCGATCCGCCCGCGCATCACTCGAGCGCGCCCGAGCCGAAGATCTCGGTATTCACGCGTTCCGGCGCGACGCCCAGCGCGACGAGCGCGTCACGCTGCGCCTTCATGAACCCGATCGGGCCGCAGAT
Source organism: Burkholderia sp. Tr-20390 (assembly GCF_017104595.1). Classification (NCBI taxonomy): domain Bacteria; kingdom Pseudomonadati; phylum Pseudomonadota; class Betaproteobacteria; order Burkholderiales; family Burkholderiaceae; genus Burkholderia; species Burkholderia sp. Tr-20390. Next base: position 33,798 of record NZ_JAAGPC010000085.1, read on the forward strand.
GTAGTAGTCGGCGTCCGTCACCAGCGCGTACTGCTGCACGCGTTCCGGCGTGAGGCGCCCTTCCAGGTCGTGGTCGATGCCCGCGCGATCGTTCGGGCCGGCCAGCTCGTACACCACCGTGCGCTTGACGTTCGCATGGTCGCGCACCGTATCGTTCAGCCAGTCGCGGAACGCGTGGACCGCGCCCGAACGACACGCATGGACGAACCGCACTTCGCGCCGGCTGCCCTCGGCGATCAGCGTCGACGCCATCGACATCATCGGCGTGATGCCGACACCGCCGGAGATCAGCACCACCGGCGTCTCGACGCCACGCTTCAGCGAGAATTCGCCCATCGGCGCGGTCACTTCGACGATCGCGCCCTCTTCCACGCCGTCGTGCATCAGCGTCGACACCTTGCCGGCCGGAATGACTTCCGGCTTGCCGGCTTCACGCTTCACCGAGATGCGCAGCCACTTGCCGTGCGGCGCGTCGGACAGGCTGTACTGGCGCGGCTGGTCGACGCCGAGGTCGCCGACGAAGCGCTTCACGGTGATGTACTGGCCCGGCTCGAACGTCGGCGCCGCGCCGCCGTCGGCCGGCATCAGGTAGAACGACGTGATCTCGTCGCTTTCGCGCACCTTGCGCTCGACCTTGAACGGGCGGAACCCGCTCCACGCGGCGCCCGCGTACAGGTCGGCCTCGACGCCGATCAGGATCTGCGCGAGCTGGCCGTACGCGACGCGCCATGCCTCGAGCGTCTCGGCATCCACCGCGTCGCCCAGCACTTCGACGATCGACGCGAGCAGGTTCTCGCCGACGATCGGGTAATGCTCGGGGCGGATGTTCAGGCTCGCGTGCTTGTGCGCAATCGTGGTCACGGCGCCGCCCAGCGCGCCGAGGTTGTCGATGTTCGCCGCATACGCGTAGACGGCCTTCGCGAGCGTTTCCGGCTGACTGCCCGTCTTCTGGTGCGTCTGGTTGAACAGGTTCTTCAGTTCCGGATGGCGCGCGAACATGCGCTGGTAGAAGTGCTTCGTGATCGTCGCGCCGTGCACGGCGAGGACAGGGGCAGTGGCTTTCACGCGAGCCATCTGGTCAGCGGTGATGTGGGTCATGTTCGTTCTCCGTTAAACATGCACACACAATACATCTTTAAAAATGGACGCCCCTCGGGCAAATTGTCGCAGTGCGTCAAAGGGGCAAACGGTCAGCGGACGCGACCGCGCTCCCACAGCACGTCCGATCCGCCGTCGGTGCGGTTCAGCACGCGCGCCAGCACGAACAGCAGGTCCGACAGCCGGTTCACGTAGCGCCGCGGCGCATCATTGAGCGTCTCGGTGCGCCCGAGCGCGACGATCGAACGCTCCGCGCGGCGGCATACGGTTCGGCACACGTGCGCGAGCGACGCCGCGCGCGAGCCGGCCGGCAGGATGAATTCCTTCAGCGGCGGCAGCGTCGCGTTGTAGTCGGCGAGCCAGCGGTCGAGACGCGCGAGATGCGTGTCGTCGAGCACGGTATGGCCGGGTATGCACAGTTCGCCGCCGAGATCGAACAGGTCGTGCTGGATCGTCACGAGCGCCGTGCGGATGCCGTCCGGCAGCGTTTCGGCGAGCAGCACGCCGAGGTTCGAGTTCAGTTCGTCGACGTCGCCGATCGCGGCGATCCGCGTGTCGTCCTTGCCGATACGCCGGCCGTCGCCGAGCCCGGTGGTGCCATCGTCGCCCGTGCGCGTGGCGATCTTGCTCAAGCGGTTGCCCATGCGAATATCCTCTCGTGCGTGGCCGCGAGGCGGCCCGGTTGCGTTCGAACGCGATTATCGCAGCCCGCGGAGGCGGGCGCAGCGGGCGTTACAGCGTAGAATGGGCCGAAACCCTGCAGCACGGGAGCCGGGCCGGTGCCAACGCACTCACCCGGATCGACAAGGAGACGTACGTGAATCACCCTGCCCAGCCGGCCGCCACGCGCCGCCCCCTTCCCCCTGCCATGCTCGATGCGCTGCGCGCCGCCTTCGGCGAGCGCATGTCGACCGCCGACGCCGTCCGCACCCATCACGGCCGCGACGAATCGCCGTTCGACCCGCAATTGCCCGACGCCGTCGTATTCGCGCACAGCGCGGACGACGTGCGCGAAGTCGTGTCGCTGTGCTCGCTGTACAGCGTCCCGCTGATCCCGTACGGCGCCGGTTCGTCGCTCGAGGGCCATCTGCTCGCGGTGCGCGGCGGCGTCTCGCTCGACCTGTCGGAAATGAACCGCGTGCTGTCGATCAACGCCGAAGACCTGACCGTGACGGTCGAGCCGGGCATCACGCGCAAGGCGCTCAACGAAGCGCTGCGCGACACCGGCCTGTTCTTCCCGATCGACCCGGGCGCCGACGCGAGCATCGGCGGGATGACCGCCACGCGCGCGTCGGGGACCAACGCCGTGCGCTACGGCACGATGCGCGAGAACGTGCTCGGCCTGACCGCCGTGCTCGCCGACGGCCGCGTGGTGAAAACCGGCTCGCGCGCCCGCAAGTCGTCGGCCGGCTACGACCTCACGCGCCTGTTCGTCGGCTCCGAAGGCACGCTCGGCGTGATCACCGAGATCACGCTGCGCCTGCATCCGCTGCCCGAAGCCGTATCCGCCGCGATCTGCACGTTCCCGTCGATGGGCGACGCGGTGCGCACCGTGATCGAGACGATCCAGATCGGCGTGCCGATCGCGCGCGTCGAATTCGTCGATGCGCTCGCCGTGCGCTCGATCAACCGCCATTCGAACCTGACGCTCACCGAAGCGCCGACGCTGTTCTTCGAATTCCACGGCACCGAGGCCGGCGTGAAGGAACAGGCCGAGCTCGTGCAGGCGCTCGCCGGCCAGAACAACGGCCAGGGCTTCGAATGGGCCACCCGCCCCGAGGACCGCAGCCGGCTCTGGGCGGCCCGTCACAACGCGTATTTCGCGATGCTGCAGTTGAAACCCGGCTGCCGCGCGGTGACGACCGACGTGTGCGTGCCGATCTCGCAGCTCGCCGCGTGCGTCGAGGAAACCGAGGTCGACCTGCGCGCGTCGTCGCTGCCCTGCCCGATCGTCGGCCACGTCGGCGACGGCAATTTCCACGTCGCGATCCTGATCGACCCCGACAAACCCGAGGAAATCGCCGAAGCCGAGCACATCAACGACCGGATCGTCGAGCGCGCGCTGCGCCTCGGCGGCACCTGCACGGGCGAGCATGGCGTCGGGCTGCACAAGATGCGCTTCCTGCCGAAGGAGCACGGCGACAACGCGATCGACACGATGCGGGCGATCAAGCTCGCGCTCGATCCGCGCAACCTGATGAATCCGGGCAAGATTTTCACGTGCTGACACGGTGGCGCGATGCCGCGCCGCCTGCTGCAGGAGACCCCATGAACGCTCCCGTCGAACTGTCGAGCGCGGCTCGCGCGCAGCGTCAGCGCGAAGTCGTGCAGGCGCTGATGGCCGTGCTGCCGACGCACTGCCTGCTGTACCGCGACGAAGACACGGCGCCGTACGAATGCGACGGCCTGTCCGCGTACCGCCGCCTGCCGCTCGCGGTCGCGCTGCCCGAAACGGAATCGCAGGTGCAGCGGATCGTGCAGATCTGCCGCCGCATGGAAGTGCCGATCGTGCCGCGCGGCGCGGGCACGAGCCTGTCGGGCGGCGCGCTGCCGATGGCGCTCGGCGTCGTGCTGTCGCTGGCGCGCTTCACGCGCATCGTCGAAGTCGATCCTTATGCCCGCACGGCAACCGTGCAGCCCGGCGTGCGCAACCTGGCGATCTCGGAAGCCGCCGCGCCGTACGGCCTGTATTACGCGCCCGATCCGTCGTCGCAGATCGCGTGCACGATCGGCGGCAACGTCGCGGAGAATTCCGGCGGCGTCCACTGCCTGAAATACGGGCTGACGGTGCACAACGTGATGCGCGTGCGTGCGGTGACGATCGACGGCGAGATCGTCGAATTCGGCTCGCTCGCGCTCGACATGCCGGGCCTCGACCTGCTCGCCGTGATGATCGGCAGCGAAGGGATGTTCGCGATCGTCACCGAGGTCACGGTGAAACTGATCCCGAAGCCGCAAACGGCCCAGCTCGTGATGGCGAGCTTCGACGACGTCGTCAAGGGCGGCGAGGCCGTCGCGGCGATCATCGCGTCGGGGATCATCCCGGCCGGGCTCGAAATGATGGACAAGCCGGCCACGCAGGCCGTCGAGTCCTTCACGCATGCCGGCTACGACCTCGACGCGAAGGCGATCCTGCTGTGCGAATCTGACGGCACGCCGGAAGAAGTCGCCGAAGAGATCGTGCGGATGACGGCCGTGCTGCGCGAGCATGGCGCGACACGCATCCAGGTATCGCGCAACGAGAGCGAGCGGCTGCGCTACTGGTCGGGCCGCAAGAACGCGTTTCCGGCCGCCGGCCGTATTTCGCCCGACTATTACTGCATGGACGGCACCGTGCCGCGCCGCGCGATCGGCCCGCTGCTCGCGCGCATCGAGCAGCTCGAAACGCGCTACGGGCTGCGCTGCATCAACGTGTTCCATGCGGGCGACGGCAACATGCATCCGCTGATCCTGTACAACGCGAACGATCCGGACGAACTGCACCGCGCCGAGCAGTTCGGCGCGGAAATCCTCGAATGCTGCGTGGAATTCGGCGGGAGCGTGACGACCGAGCCCTGCACGACGCCGCCCGCGCGCTTCGCGCGTTCGAGCGCCGCGACGACCGATTCGCCGGCGTTCAGGTAGACGAGCACGCCGTTCGCGCTCGGCTTCAGCTGCTGCGGATCGAAC
>NZ_JAAGPC010000086.1:0-38334 GCF_017104595.1 Burkholderia sp. Tr-20390
GCGCCGCGCTGCAGAAGACCCACTCGTTCTACGACAAGCACGGCGGCAAGACGATCGTGCTCGCACGCTTCATTCCGGTCGTGCGGACGTTCGCGCCGTTCGTCGCGGGCGCGTCGTCGATGAGCGCGGATTCCGTGTACGGGATCCCGACGATCATCATCCCGTGATGGAGCAGCGGCAGCATCATCGACAGCAACGTCGATTCCTGGCCGCCGTGCAGGCTGCCCGTCGACGTGAACACGCAGGCCGGCTTGCCGGTCAGGGCGCCCGACAGCCATTGCGGTGTGGTGCCGTCGAGGAAATACTTGAGCGAGGCGGCCATGTTGCCGAAGCGGGTCGGCGAGCCGAGCGCCAGGCCTGCGCATTCCTCGAGATCGCGCAGCTCCGCGTACGGCGGGCCGTCGGCGGGGATGTCGGGGGCGGTGGCTTCGCAGACGGCCGACACGGGCGGCACTGTGCGGATGCGGGCCTGCATGCCCGGCACGCTGTCGATGCCGTTCGCGATCGCGAGCGCGAGATCGCGCGTGGCGCCGTGGCGGCTGTAATAGAGGACGAGAATGTCTTTCATGGGCGACGGAGCCGCATGCGGCCGCGCGCGTGCCCGGTGCAGTCGGCCCCTGCTGGAATCGAGCGGCTATTATAGGGGCTGAAGCCGTCGCGCAGCGCGGCGGCAGCGCGCCGTCGGGCGCGCGGCATCAAGAAGGAGAAGTCGTTTGCCGAAGTTGAGCGTCGATCTCGACACCATCAAGCGCCTCGCGCAGTTCGCGGCCCGGCGCAGCGCCGAGGATCGCATCCCGCAAGTGGCGGGCAGCCTCACGTTCACGACGATGCTGGCGCTCGTGCCGCTCGTGACGGTCGCGTTCGCGCTGTTCACCGCGTTCCCGATGTTCGCGTCGTTCCAGATCTCGCTGCAGGGGTTCCTCGCGGATCACCTGATGCCCGCGCAGTTCAACGTCCAGATCTTCAAGTACCTGAACCAGTTCGCGTCGAAGGCGAAGGGGCTGACGACGGCCGGCCTGATCGTGCTCGTCGTCACGTCGGTGATGACGATGATGACGATCGAGTCGGCGTTCAACCTGATCTGGCGGGTGCGCAAGCCGCGGCCGTTCGCGCAGCGCGTGCTCGCGTACTGGGCGCTGATCACGCTCGGCCCGTTGCTGTTCGGCGTGAGCCTGTCGATCTCGTCGTACCTGTTCACGCAGTCGCTGGCGTTTACCGGCGCCGCGCCGTCCACGTCGATCGTCGAGTGGCTGCTCGCGCTCGTCTCGTTGCCGTTGACGGTGCTCGCGTTCACGCTGCTGTACGTGTACCTGCCGAACTGCACGGTTGCATGGCGCGACGCGGTGATCGGCGGGCTGTTCGCGGCCGTCGCGTTCGAGCTCGCGAAGCGCGGCTTCGGCTACTACGTGCGGCGCATTCCGACCTATACGGCCGTCTATGGCGCGTTCGCGGCGCTGCCCGTGTTCCTGTTGTGGGTGTACCTGAGCTGGTTCATCGCGCTGCTCGGCGCGATGGTGGCGTCCGCGCTGCCGGCGATCCGCGTCGGCCAGTTCCACCGCATCCACTACCCGGGCAGCGACCTGCTCGACGCGCTGGACATGCTCGCGCGGCTGGCCGAGGCGCGCGCCGCCGGCAAGCGCGGCTACACGGCGATGCGGCTCGCGACCATGTTGCGCTGCGACATGGAAACCGCGCAGCGCCTGCTGACGACGATGGAGGAGCGGGAATGGATTGCGCGGCTCGACGGCGGCGGCGATGCCACGCCGCGCTACATCCTGCTCGCGAACCCGGAGCAGCTGACGCTTGCGCAGCTGTTCGACGTGCTGGTGATCGATCGCACGGAATTGACCTACCAGCTGCAGCGGCGCCGCAGCCATGTCGACGGTGCGGCGCTGCTCGCGGTGCTGTCGAGCGACCGCTTCGACGTGTCGCTCGCGACGCTGATTGCCGCGCACCGGCTTGCAGGTGCGCAGCCGACGGCGATGCCGGGGCAGGCGCCGGGCGCCGTGCCCGATCCGCACGCGCGGCCGCCGCGCCCCGCGTGAACGGGATGCCCGGCCGCGTTATAACGGGATCTTGCCCGTACAGATATCCTTGAACATCACCCAGTCGCCCATCAGGCTGTAGATCGGGTGCCGGAACGTGGCCGGGCGGTTCTTCTCGAAGAAGAAGTGCCCGACCCACGCGAAGCCGTAGCCGCAGACGATCGCCGCAGGCAGCCACAGCCAGTCGCCGGTCGCGACCGCCATCGCGACGCAGCCGATCACGCCGAGCGAGCCGACGAAGTGCAGCCGCCGCGACGTCCGGTTCTGGTGTTCATTCAGGTAATACGGGTAGAAATCGGCGAAGCTGGCGAATTGCTCCGAATGCGTATGCGCCGTGGACGTCTCCTCCGGCCGCTGCTCATGGGGCCATTGTGCTGCCGGCAGTCCGCTTCCGCAAGCGGGGGGCGGCCAGCCGCGCGGGCCCGCGCTTTCCTTTTGACAGGCTTTCCGATACGATCGAAAGCGGTTTTGCATTCAAGCATGAGGGGACTACGATGCGCGTCAGCGATATTCTGAAAGTGAAGGGCAACACGCTGTTTACGGTGACGCCCGATAAGCCGCTGCGCGAAGCGGTCGATACGATGGCCGAACACGACATCGGTTCGCTCGTCGTGATGGAGTACGGCGATCTCGTCGGGATGCTGACGTTCCGCGAGATCATCCTGCGTCTGCACGTGAACGGCGGCGCGATCGGCGACGTGCAGGTGCGCAAGGTGATGGACGAGCCGCTCACGTGCACGCCGGAAACGGACGTCAACGAAGTGCGCCGGATGATGCTCGAGCGCCATGCGCGCTACATGCCGGTGCTCGACAAGAAGGTGCTGATGGGCGTCATTTCGTTCTACGACGTCGCGAAGACGGTCGTCGAGGCGCAGAGCTTCGAGAACCGGATGCTGAAGGCATACATCCGCGACTGGCCGGAATCGGAAGCCGAAGCGCACAAGTCGTGAACCACGCCGCGCCCGTCGCCGTGACGCGCGGGCGCCGCCACCCGGCACGCGGCGGCGCAGGCTGGTCCTGCGCCGCCTTTTTTTCAATGACCACACGAGGCCCGCGCAGCGCTGCCCAGACGGCGCGCGCGTATTCCGCATGAGCGATCAAACGCAAGCCACTTCCAGGCGGCGTGACGAACGGCACGCACACGCGTCGCAGTTCGACCTGCTGCGCGAGCGCCGTTTCGCGCCGTTCTTCACGACCCAGTTCCTCGGCGCGCTGAACGACAACGTCTTCAAGATCGGCTTCACGTCGCTCGTCACCTATCACACCGCGCGGTTCGCCGGCGTCGATGCGAAGACGGCGGCCTTCCTGATTTCCGCGATCTTCATCTTGCCGTTCGTGCTGTTCTCGGCGACGTCCGGCCAGATCGCCGACAAGTACGACAAGGCGACCCTCACGCGTTTCGTGAAGACCTTCGAGATCGTGCTGATGCTGGTCGGCGCGGCCGGCTTCGTCACGCACAGCGCGCCGCTGCTGTATCTGTGCACGTTCATGATGGGGATGCACTCGACGCTGTTCGGGCCCGTCAAGTATTCGTACCTGCCGCAGCATCTCGGCGAGCACGAACTGGTCGGCGGCAACGGCCTCGTCGAGATGGGCACGTTCATCGCGATCCTGATCGGCACGATCATCGGCGGCGCGGCCGCGGGCATTGAAGGCAACGGCGAGCGCGTGCTCGCGGTGAGCGTCGTCGTCATCGCGCTCGCGGGGCGGTTCGTCGCGCAGCGCGTGCCGTCCACGCCGGCGCCGCAGCCTGATCTCGTGATCAACTGGAATCCGGTCAGCGAGACCTGGCGCAACCTCGGGCTCGCCCGGCAGAACCGCACCGTGTTCCTGAGCCTGCTCGGCATCTCGTGGCTATGGTTCGTCGGCGCGACGTTCCTCACGTCGTTCTTCAATTTCGCCAAGGACGTGCTGTCCGCAAGCCCCGACGTCGTCACGATCCTGCTCGCGACGTTCTCGGTCGGTATCGGCCTCGGCTCGCTGTTGTGCGAACGCCTGTCGCAGCGGCGCGTCGAGATCGGCCTCGTGCCGCTCGGCTCGATCGGCATCAGCGTGTTCGCGATCGAGCTGTATTTCGCGAGCCATGCGCTGCCGTCGCCCGGCCATCTGCTGTCGGTCGGCGAGTTCCTGGCCGGTGCGCGCCACTGGCGCATCCTGGCGGACCTGTTCCTGCTCGCGATGTTCGGCGGCTTCTACAGCGTGCCGCTGTACGCGCTGATCCAGAGCCGCAGCGCACCGACGCACCGTGCGCGGATCATCGCCGCGAACAACATCCTGAACGCGCTGTTCATGATCCTGTCGGCCGTGATGGCGATGGGGCTGACCAAGGCCGGCGTCGACATCCCGGGGCTGTTCCTCGTCACCGCGCTGCTGAACGTGATCGTCGCGACGTATATCTACCTGCTCGTGCCCGAGTTCCTGCTGCGCTTCGTCGCATGGGTGCTCGTGCATACGTTCTACCGGATTCGCCTCGTGCACGCGGAGCGGATTCCGGCGGAAGGGGCGGCCGTGCTCGTGTGCAACCACGTCAGCTACGTCGATGCGCTCGTGCTGGCCGCCGCGAGCCCGCGCCCGATCCGTTTCGTGATGGACCACCGGATCTTCAAGACGCGCTTCGCGAGCTGGGTGTTCCGGCATGCGAAGGCGATCCCGATCGCGCCGCGCCACGAGGATCCCGCGATGCTCGCGCGCGCGTACGACGCATGCGAGGCCGCGCTGAAGGAAGGCGAACTCGTATGCATCTTCCCGGAAGGCAAGCTGACGAAGACGGGCGACATCAACACGTTCCACCACGGCATCACGGAGATACTGGGCCGCACGCCGGCACCGGTGATCCCGATGGCGCTGCGCGGGCTGTGGGGCAGCTATTTTTCGCGGCATTCCGATGCGCGGATGCCGCGGCCCATCAAGCGTGGCGTGATGAGCCGGCTGACGCTGGCGGTCGGCGAGCCGATCCCGGCGTCGGTCGCGACGCCCGAAGCGCTGCAGGCGGCAGTCACCGAACTGCGCGGCGCGCGGAAGTAGGCGGGGCGGGCCCGGCGGCATCGCCCCGGGCCGTCATGGCCGCCGTGAACGGGCCCGTTCGACCGGGACGGCGCGGGTCGGCAAGCGACGCCCGGGGCCGTTCCCGTGGCGGGCCGGTGTGGTCCGAACGGTTCACAGGTCCCGCGTGCCCGGGACGGCTGGCATAATAGTGGCTTACCTCTTTTTCTCGACCGGCAAACGATCGACCTGCCTGCGGCCCGGGCAGCGCATCGGTTTGTCCATTTCTCTTTGGGCGGTTCCATCATGTCCGGCAATACCCTCGGCACGCTTTTCACTGTCACGACCTTCGGCGAATCGCACGGTCCCGCGATCGGCTGCGTGATCGACGGCTGCCCGCCGGGAATGGGGCTGACCGAAGCCGACATCCAGGTCGAACTCGATCGCCGCAAGCCCGGCACGTCGCGCCACGTGACGCAGCGGCAGGAGGCCGATGAGGTCGAGATCCTGTCAGGCGTGTTCGAAGGCGTGACGACCGGTACGCCGATCGCGCTGCTGATCCGCAACACCGACCAGCGCAGCAAGGACTACGGCAACATCGTCGAGACGTTCCGTCCCGGCCACGCCGACTATACCTACTGGCAGAAATACGGCATCCGCGACTATCGCGGCGGCGGCCGCTCGTCCGCGCGCCTGACCGCGCCGATCGTCGGCGCGGGTGCGGTCGCGAAGAAGTGGCTGCGCGAGCGCTTCGGCGTCGAGGTGCGCGGCTACATGAGCGGCCTCGGCGAGATCGACGTGCCGTTCGTCGACTGGTCGCACGTCCATGAGAATCCGTTCTTCTCGCCGAATGCGGCCGTCGTGCCGGAGCTGGAGGCGTACATGGATGCGCTGCGCAAGGATGGCGATTCGATCGGCGCGCGCATCGACGTCGTTGCATCGGGTGTGCCGGTCGGCTGGGGCGAGCCGGTGTTCGACCGTCTCGATGCGGACATCGCAAAGGCGATGATGAGCATCAACGCGGTGAAGGGCGTCGAGATCGGTGCGGGCTTCGACAGCGTCGCGCAGCGTGGCTCGGTGCATGGCGACGAGCTGACGCCGGGCGGTTTCGTCGGCAACCATGCGGGCGGCGTGCTCGGCGGGATTTCGACGGGGCAGGACATCACCGTGTCGATCGCGATCAAGCCGACGTCGAGCATCCGCACGCCGCGCCGTTCGATCACGAAGGCCGGCGAGGAAGCGACGGTGGAAACGTTCGGCCGCCACGATCCGTGCGTCGGCATTCGTGCGACGCCGATCGCGGAGTCGATGCTCGCGCTGGTGCTGATCGACCATGCATTGCGCCATCGCGCGCAGTGCGGCGATGTAGAGACGCCGACGCCGAAGATCGCGGGCAGCGCGACCTGACGCAGGCGGGCGGGGCGCAGCGCGTCTCGCCGGCAGTTGCGCGGAGCATGCAAAACGGGGCGCTGCATCAAGCAGCGCCCCGTTTCGTTTGCGGCACCCGAAAAAGCGCGCCGCTCGTGGCGGCGCGTTCCGGCCACTACATGTTCGGGTAGTTCGGCCCGCCACCGCCTTCCGGCGTGACCCACACGATGTTCTGCGTCGGGTCCTTGATGTCGCAGGTCTTGCAGTGCACGCAGTTCTGCGCGTTGATCACCAGCCGATCGCTGCCGTCGTCGTTCTTCACGAATTCGTACACGGCCGCCGGGCAGAAACGCCCCTCCGGCCCCGCGTACGTGCGCAGGTTCACGTTCACCGGCACGCTCGCATCCTTCAGCGTCAGGTGCGCGGGCTGGTTCTCCTCGTGGTTCGTGTTCGAGATGAACACCGACGACAGTCGATCGAACGTCAGCTTGCCGTCCGGCTTCGGATACTCGATCGGCTGGCATTGCGACGCCGGCTTCAGCATCTCGTGGTCCGCATGCTTGTGGTGCAGCGTCCACGGCACGTTGCCGCCCATCACCTTCTGCTCGAGCCCGACCATCAGCGTGCCGAGGTACAGGCCCTTGGCCATCCACTGCTTGAAGTTGCGCGCGCGGTACAGCTCCGTGTACAGCCACGACTGCTTGAACGCATCCGGGTACGCGTTGAGCTCGTCCGACTCGCGGCCGGCCTGCACCGCGTCGAACGCGGCGTCGGCGGCCAGCATGCCGGTTTTGATCGCCGCGTGGCTGCCCTTGATCCGCGATGCGTTCAGGAAGCCCGCGTCGTCGCCGATCAGCGCCCCGCCCGGGAACACCGTCTTCGGCAGCGACAGCAGCCCACCGGCCGTGATCGCGCGCGCGCCGTACGACACGCGCTTGCCGCCTTCGAGGAACGCGCGGATCGACGGATGCGTCTTGTAGCGCTGGAATTCCTCGAACGGCGACAGGTACGGGTTCGTGTAGCCGAGGCCCACCACGAAGCCGACCACGACCTGGTTGTTGTCCATGTGATACAGGAACGAGCCGCCGTACGTATCCGACTTCAGCGGCCAGCCGGCCGTGTGGATCACGAGGCCCGGCTTGTGCTTGGCCGGGTCGATTTCCCACAGCTCCTTGATGCCGATCCCGTAGGCTTGCGGATCGGCGTTCGCGTCGAGCTTGAACTTCGAGATCAGCTGGCGGCCCAGATGGCCGCGGCAGCCTTCGGCGAACAGCGTGTACTTCGCATGCAGCTCCATGCCGAGCTGGAAGTTCTCGGTCGGCTCGCCGTCCTTGCCCACGCCCATGTTGCCGGTCGCGACGCCCTTCACGGAGCCGTCGTCGTTGTACAGGATCTCCGCAGCCGGGAAGCCGGGGAAGATCTCGACGCCCAGCGCTTCGGCCTGCGCGCCGAGCCAGCGCGTGACGTTGCCCAGCGAAATCACGTAGTTGCCGTGGTTCTGGAAGTTGGCGGGCAGCGCCCAGTTGGGCGTGGTGACCGCGCTCTTTTCGGACAGGAACAGGAAGCGGTCTTCTGTCACCTCGACGTCGAGCGGCGCGCCGCGCTCCTTCCAGTCGGGGAACAGTTCGGTGATCGCGCGCGGGTCCATCACCGCGCCCGACAGGATGTGCGCGCCGATCTCGGAACCCTTCTCGAGCACGCACACGCCGATCTCGGTGCCTTTCTCGGCGGCCAGCTGCTTGAGCCGGATCGCCGCCGACAGCCCGGCGGGGCCGCCGCCGACGATCACGACGTCGTATTCCATCGATTCGCGCGGGCCGTATTGCTCGATGAGGCTTGCGGGGGTCATTGGCGTTCCTCTAACCGTTAGAATGCTTTTATTCGGGAGCGTATTGTCTGCGAAACGAAACGCTTGCCGCAACAGCATGCGGCTAGATTAGCACGATCGTTCTATTTTCGTGCTAGGGTAATGCCGCTCGAACCATGTTGCTCATGGCGGCGAAACGATATCGAAAGGGGAAGTGCAAATGGGTCGGTCGATCAATCTGGAAGGCAAGGTTGCGCTGGTCACGGGCGCGTCGAGCGGCCTCGGGCAGCGCTTTGCACAGGTGCTGTCGCAGGCCGGTGCGAAGGTCGTGCTCGCGAGCCGTCGGGTCGAGCGCCTGAAGGAGCTGCGTGCCGAGATCGAGGCGGCGGGCGGCGCCGCGCACGTCGTGTCGCTCGACGTCACCGACGTCCAGAGCATCAAGGCGGCGGTCGCGCACGCGGAGACGGAAGCCGGTACGATCGACATCCTCGTGAACAATTCGGGCGTCTCGACGATGCAGAAGCTCGTCGACGTGACGCCTGAGGATTTCGAGTTCGTATTCGACACCAACACGCGCGGCGCGTTTTTCGTCGCGCAGGAAGTCGCGAAGCGGATGATCATGCGCGCGAACGGAAGCGGTAACGGCAAGCCACCGTGCCGGATCATCAACATCGCGTCGGTGGCCGGGCTGCGCGTGTTTCCGCAGATCGGGCTGTTCGCGATGAGCAAGGCCGCGGTCGTGCAGATGACGCGCGCGATGGCGCTCGAGTGGGGGCGCCACGGGATCAACGTCAACGCAATCTGTCCGGGCTATATCGATACCGAAATCAACCATTATCTGTGGGAAAGCGAGCAGGGCCAGAAGCTGCAGTCGATGCTGCCACGCAGGCGCGTCGGCAAGCCGCAGGATCTCGACGGGCTGTTGTTGCTGCTCGCGGCCGACGAGTCGCAGTTCATCAATGGCTCGATTATCTCCGCCGACGACGGCTTCGGCCTCGCCTGAGCGGACGACATACCGCAACAAAGAAGACTGCAATGAGTGATTATTCCCCCGTTTTTGAGATGTCGATGCCGATCCGCTGGGGCGACATGGACGCATTCGGCCATGTGAACAACACGGTCTATTTCCGCTACATGGAGCAGGCGCGGATCTCGTGGTTCGAGGAGCTCGGCATTGCCGGCGGCAACGGCGAGGGGCAAGGGCCCGTCATCGTCACGGCGTCGATGGAATTTCTCAAGCAGCTGCACTATCCGGGCGACGTGATCGCGAAGATGTCGGCTGCGCAACCCGGCCGCAGCAGCTTCGACACGGGTTTCGAGCTGACGCGCGCCGACGATCCGCAGCATGTCTATGCGCGCGGCAATGCACGCTGCGTGTGGGTCGACTACGCGCTCGGCAAGTCGGTGCCGCTGCCCCAGTTGCTGCGCGACACGATCGAGCGCGCGCTCGCGGCGAAGGTCGGCTGAGCGTCGAGTCGGCGAGTCCGCCGGCACAAGGTCGCCGGGGCGGCACGCGATACCCGTTGTTTCCCGAATCGGCCGCCCTGTGCGGCCAGATTTTCATCTGGGCGCCGTCACTCACTGCCCGAGCAGGCGCTGCAGCAGCTCCGGCGTATTGTTGGTCCCGTACTTGCGCATCAGCCGTGCGCGGTAGATGTCGACCGTGCGCGAGCTGATGTCGAGCACGCGCCCGATCTGCTTGCTGGTCTTGCCGGTCGCGAGCTGCGCGGCGATCTCACGTTCGCGCGGGGTCAGTTCGACGGCGACCCGGCGCGTCGCACTCAAATCCTCGAAGGTCCACACGCCCGCCGCGAGCGGGGCGGTGCGGTCGATCGCGCGGCCGGTGACGTGGCACCAGAACAGCTCGCCGTCCGCCCGTTTCATGATTCTGTCATCCGAGTAGATGCCGTTCGCGGCCATCACGCGCGCGATGCGCTCGCCGATGCGCTGGAATTCGTCCGTCGATGGGTAGAGCACCTCGTACGATTTCCCGATCAGGTCGGCCCGCGCGCAGCGGAAGATCGACGCGAGCGCGTCGTTGCAGTCCTCGATCACGCGGTCGCGCGACAGTACGAGGCCGAGCGGCGCGAGGTGGAAGGCAGTCTGGTAATCGAGAGCGGGCATGGCGCAGGCAAGCGTAGGCAAACGCTTATGTATTTTTGCGTATTGTGCCGCATCCGCGCTGCATCGTACCCTTTCAGGCATCTCGTGGCGGTTTGCCGCGGTATAAAAACAGCGCGCCTCGACGCAGGCATCGCCGTGCATGCATAGAATGATGCGGCGGGCTTGCGGGCCACGTGGGCGCGTGAACCGGATTTGCTGGTTTCCATAGAGGAAGGGACAACTGATGAACAAAGTCTATCCAAGCGCGGCTGCCGCGCTGGAAGGGATCGTCCGCGACGGACAGACCTTCGCGGTGGGCGGCTTCGGCCTGTGCGGGATTCCCGAGGCGCTGATCGCGGCGTTGCGCGATACGGCCGTCAAGGGCATCACCTGCATCAGCAACAACGCGGGCGTCGACGGTTTCGGCCTCGGCCTGCTGCTGGAAACGCGCCAGATCAAGAAGATGATCTCGTCGTACGTCGGCGAGAACAAGGAGTTCGAGCGCCAGTACCTGGCCGGCGAACTCGAGCTCGAATTCACGCCGCAAGGCACGCTCGCCGAGAAGCTGCGCGCGGGTGGTGCGGGCATCCCGGCGTTCTTCACGAACACGGGCTACGGCACCGTGATCGCGGAAGGCAAGGAAACGCGCCAGTTCGGCGATCGCCACTACGTGCTCGAGCCGTCGCTGACGGCCGATGTCGCGCTCGTGAAGGCCTGGAAGGCCGACAAGTCCGGCAACCTGATCTTTCGCCGCACCGCGCGCAACTTCAACCCGATGTGCGCGATGGCCGGCAAGATCACCGTCGCCGAGGTCGAGGAGATCGTCGAGAACGGCGAGCTCGATCCCGACCACATCCACACGCCGGGGATTTTCGTGCAACGCATCGTGCTGAACGCGACGCCCGAAAAACGCATCGAACAACGCGTCGTACGCGCGAAAGGAGACTGACATGGCCTGGAATCGTGACCAGATGGCCGCGCGCGCGGCGAAGGAATTGCAGGACGGCTTCTACGTGAACCTCGGCATCGGCTTGCCGACGCTCGTTGCGAACCACGTGCCGGAAGGTGTCGAGGTGTGGCTGCAGTCGGAGAACGGCCTGCTCGGCATCGGCCCGTCGCCGACCGAAGACGAAGTCGACGCCGATCTCATCAACGCCGGCAAGCAGACCGTCACGACGCTGCCGGGTTCGTCGATCTTCTCGTCGGCCGATTCGTTCGCGATGATCCGCGGCGGCCACATCAACCTGGCGATCCTCGGCGCAATGCAGGTCAGCAAGCAGGGCGACCTCGCGAACTGGATGATCCCCGGCAAGATGATCAAGGGGATGGGCGGCGCGATGGATCTCGTCGCCGGCGTGAAGCGCGTCGTCGTGCTGATGGAGCATGTGGCGAAGGGCGACCAGCACAAGATCCTCGAGGAATGCAACCTGCCGCTGACGGGCGTCGGCGTGGTCGACCTGATCATCACCGATCTCGGCGTGATCGAAGTGACGCCGTCCGGCCTGAAGGTGCTTGAACTCGCCGACGGCGTGAGCGCCGACGAGATCCAGGCGAAGACGGGTGCGCCGCTCGACATCAGCGCGGTCGCATAAGGCTCCGCGCGTACGCGCAGCGTCGACGCCCCGCATGCCGGACGACGGCATGCGGGGCGTTTGTCATGGTGTCCTCGGTCAGGCCGCTCGTCGGGTGCCCGACGAGCGGACCCGTGCGGCTGAAGCGGTTTACAATCGTTTGCATCGGGCGTCGCAAGCGTTGCCCTGCGCGTCGCCCCCGTTCGACAGGATGCCAACGATGCCAACGACCCCAGCGAATTCCCAGGTTCCTCGCCAGCGGCGCGTGCAGTGTGCGAGCGCTGCCGGCCTTCACCACGTCGCCTATACCGAGTGGGGCGATCCCGCCAACCCGCGCGTGCTGGTCTGCGTGCATGGGCTGACCCGTTCCGGGCGCGATTTCGACCGGCTCGCCGCGGCGCTGTCCGATACGTATCGCGTCGTCTGCCCCGATGTCGTCGGGCGCGGCCAGTCGGACTGGCTGGCCGATCCGCGGCTCTATGCGATCCCGCAATACGTGTCCGACATGGTGACGCTGATCGCGCGGCTCGACGTCGAATCGGTCGACTGGTTCGGCACGTCGATGGGCGGGTTGATCGGCATGGCGTTCGCGGGGCTACCGGGTTCGCCGCTGCGCCGGATGATCGTCAACGACGTCGGCCCGCGCATCGAACCCGAGTCGCTCACGCGCATCGGCGAATATCTCGGCGTGCAGCCGCGCTTTGCGACCCGGCAGGAGGGCATCGACTATCTGACGTCGCTGTCGCTGCCGTTCGGGGCGCTGACCGCCGACGAGTGGAGCGAGATCAACGGGCCGCTGCTGCGCGAGCTGCCCGAAGGGGGCTGGACGGTTCGCTACGATCCGCGCATCGCCGAACCGTTCAAGGCGACGACGCCCGAATTGGCGGCGCTCGGCGAGGCTGCGCTGTGGCACGCGATCGAGACGACGAACGCATCGCTGCTCGTCGTGCGTGGCGAGGCGTCCGACCTGCTGTCGCGCGAGACGGTGGCCGAGATGGAGCGTCGCGGCCGGCATGTGACACACGCCGAGATCCCAGGGGCGGGCCACGCGCCGGCGTTCATCGACGCAAGCCAGATTGCGCTCGCGCGGCGGTTTTTCGTCGAAGGCGGCGCATAAACGCGTCATAATATGCGGTTCGGCGGCACGCGGGCCGTGCCGCCGACCGAATCTCCATCCACTCACGACCGGAACATTCCATGGCAGTCATTCGTCACCACGTCGGGGCCCGTCTCTCCGAAACCGCGATCCACAACGGTACCGTGTATCTGGCCGGCCAGATCGCCGAAGACACCACACAGGACATCAGGGGCCAGACGCGCGAAGTGCTCGGCCACATCGATCGCCTGCTCGCCGAAGCGAACAGCGACAAGGCGCATCTGCTGTCGGTTCAGATCTACATCTCGGATCTGGCGAACTTCGAAGGCATGAATGCGGAGTGGGATGCATGGGTCGCGCACGGCAACACGCCGCCGCGCGCCACGGTTGAGGCAAAGCTCGCGGATCCGGCACTGCTCGTCGAGATCGTGGTCGTCGCTGCGCAGCGGAGCTGAACGCAACCCGACGATGATCGCATTCCGCCAGGCCGAGCAATGACCGAGTCCGTTTCCGCCTCCCCCGTCGCGGCGCCGTCGTTCGACGACGTGCTCGCGTTCGTGCGCGAGCGGGCCGGCGACGTGCGCCTGTCGTCGGGCGAACTGCTCGCCGATCACTCGGCGGGCACGGCGTCGATCATGCGCACGCTGAACGTCGATCCGTCCGCGATGCAGGCGGCCGCGCTGTTCGTGCTGACGCCGCACCTGAGCGACCCCGAGCGTGAGCTCACCGAGCGGTTCGGCGACGAAGTGGCGCGGCTCGTGTCCGACGTGCGCAAGCTGTTGCGGCTCGGCACCGTCAGCCTGCGTGCCGCGCAAAACGCGGGGGCCGACGCGGGGCGCGATGCGGCCGAAGAGCGACGCACGCAGATCGAGGCGCTGCGCAAGATGCTGCTGGCGTTCGCGCAAGACATCCGCGTGGTCCTGATCCGGCTCGCGTCGCGCTTGCAGTCGCTGCGCTACTACGCGGCCGCGAAGATCGACCCGCCGCCCGACGTCGCGCGCGAGACGCTCGAGATCTACGCGCCGCTCGCGAACCGTCTCGGCATCTGGCAATTGAAGTGGGAGCTCGAGGATCTCGCGTTCCGCTTCGAGGATCCCGTCACCTACAAGCGGATCGCGAAGCTGCTCGACGAGAAGCGCATCGAGCGCGAAGCGTACGTCAAGCAGGCGATCGACCGGTTGCAGCAAGAGCTGGCGGATGCGCACATCCAGGCCGACGTGAGCGGCCGGCCGAAGCATATCTACAGCATCTGGCGCAAGATGCGCGGCAAGGAACTCGACTTCTCCGAGCTGTACGACGTGCGCGCGTTTCGCGTGATCGTGCCGGACATCAAGGATTGCTACGCGGTGCTCGGCATCGTGCATCACCTGTGGCAGCCGGTGCCGAAGGAATTCGACGACTACATCTCGCGGCCGAAGCCGAACGGCTACAAGTCGCTGCACACGGTCGTGATCGGCGACGATGGCCGCGCGTTCGAAGTGCAGATCCGCACGCAGGAGATGCACCGCTTCGCCGAGTACGGCGTCGCCGCGCACTGGCGCTACAAGGAAGCCGGCGCGCGCGGCTACGGCGGCCAGTTCTCGGCAAGCGACAAGTACGACGAGAAGATTGCATGGCTGCGCCAGCTGCTCGCGTGGAAGGATGACGTCGAGGACGGCGCGGAACAGTCGGGCGACAAGGCGTGGGCGCAATTGCGTGAGACGTCGCTCGACGACGATCACATCTACGTGCTGACGCCGCAGGCGCGCGTGATCGCGTTGCCGCAGGGCGCGACGCCGGTCGATTTCGCATACCACCTGCACAGCGAGCTTGGCCATCGCTGCCGTGGCGCACGTGTCGACGGCGCGATGGTGCCGCTCAATACGCCGCTCGCAAACGGCCAGACGGTCGAGATCGTTGCGGTGAAGGAGGGCGGGCCGTCGCGCGACTGGCTGAACCTGCAGCTCGGCTATATGAAGAGCCCGCGCGCGCGTCAGAAAGTGCGGGCGTGGTTCAACTCGATCGAGCAGGAAGAAAACGTCGCGCATGGCCGCGCGCTCGTCGAAAAGACGCTGCAACGCGAGGGCAAGACGTCGGTCAGCCTGGACAATCTCGCTGCGAAGCTCGGCTTCAAGTCGCCCGAGGAGTTGTTCTCGGTCGTCGGCAAGGAAGAGTTCAGCCTGCGCAATGTCGAGCACGCGCTGTCCGATGCGCCGCCGCCCGAACCGGCGCCCGAGGCGCCTGCCGATTTCGAGAAGCGCAGCAGCGGCGCCAGCGTGGCGCATGGCGCGTCGACCGGTGTGCTGGTCGTGGGCGTCGACGCGCTGCTGACCCAGCTCGCGCGCTGCTGCCGTCCGGCGCCGCCCGATCCGATCAGCGGTTTCGTCACGCGCGGCAAGGGGATGTCGATCCACCGCACCGATTGCCCGACGTTCCGCCGGATGGTCGAGCGCGCGCCGGAGCGCGTGCTGCAGACGACCTGGTCGGCCGACGTGCTCGGCGGGCGCGGTGCATCCGTCTATCCGGTCGACCTGATGATCGAGGCGAGCGACCGGCAAGGGTTGCTGCGCGACATCTCCGAAGTGTTCGCGCGCGAGAAGATGAACGTGGTGGGCGTGAAGACGCAGAGCCGCCGCAATGCGGCATTCATGCAGTTCACGGTCGAGGTGTCGAACTCGGCGCAGGTGCAGCGCGCGTGCACGCTGCTCGGCGAGGTGCAAGGCGTCGTGCGGGCGGGGCGGAAGGCCTGATGTGGGGTTCGAACACCGTTATTTTGCTGCGACCGCATAAAAATACTTGCCAAGCGGGTAACGGCTCCATATAATCTTAGCTTCACTAGGCTCGTAGCTCAGCTGGTTAGAGCACCACCTTGACATGGTGGGGGTCGTTGGTTCGAGTCCAATCGAGCCTACCAACGAATTGAGAATGCCCGGCCTCCGGGTGTTCGATGCAGCAAATAACTCAACGCGAACAAGGCGAATACGGTTATGACACCGCGAACGTTGACCGAAACTTTTTCGGAGCGACGCTAGTCGAGGAACCCTTTCGCCCTTTCAGTTTGAGTGAAGTATCGAATGCGGCCCCTCGAAAGCGGGGCCGCATTTTTTTTGTCGCGACATTTTCCCGCGTGATTTTTATATCGCGTACCTGGTCTGCCGCCCACTGTCGGCATCACGGAGATTGCTATGGTTTCGATACGCTTGCCTGACGGCTCAGTTCGACAATACGAGCATCCGGTGACAGTTGCCGAGGTTGCAGCCTCGATCGGTCCCGGCCTTGCGAAGGCTGCGCTTGGTGGCAAGCTCGATGGCGAGCTCGTCGATACGTCGGCCGTGATCGACCGCGACGCATCGCTCGCGATCGTGACCGACAAGGACGCCGACGGCCTCGACATCATCCGTCACTCGACGGCGCACTTGCTCGCGTACGCGGTGAAGGAACTGTACCCGGACGCGCAGGTGACGATCGGCCCGGTGATCGACAACGGTTTCTATTACGACTTCTCGTACAACCGCCCGTTTACGCCCGAAGATCTGGAAAAGATCGAAAAGCGCATGCAGGAGCTCGTGAAGAAGGACGAGCCCGTGACGCGTCGTGTCGTGTCGCGTGACGAAGCGGCGGGCTACTTCCGCAGCATCGGCGAGAAGTACAAGGCCGAGATCATCGAGTCGATTCCGCAAAGCGACGAAATCAAGCTGTATTCGCACGGCGGCTTTACCGATCTGTGCCGTGGCCCGCACGTGCCGTCCACCGGCAAGCTGAAGGTCTTCAAGCTGATGAAGGTCGCCGGCGCGTACTGGCGCGGGGATTCGAAGAACGAGCAGCTGCAGCGCATCTACGGCACGGCCTGGACGAAGAAGGAAGACCAGGACCAGTACCTGCACATGCTCGAGGAAGCGGAAAAGCGCGACCACCGCAAGCTCGGCAAGCAGCTCGACCTGTTCCACATGCAGGAAGAGTCGCCGGGCATGGTGTTCTGGCATCCGAAGGGCTGGGCGCTGTGGCAGCAGGTCGAGCAGTACATGCGCCGCCGCGTGAACGAAGCCGGCTACCTCGAGATCAAGACGCCGATGATCATGGACCGCTCGCTGTGGGAAGCGTCGGGTCACTGGCAGAACTACCGCGAGAACATGTTCACGACGGAGTCGGAGAAGCGCGACTACGCGATCAAGCCGATGAACTGCCCGGGCCACGTCCAGGTGTTCAAGCACGGCCTGCGCTCGTACCGCGACCTGCCGCTGCGTTACGCGGAATTCGGTTCGTGCCACCGCAACGAGGCGTCGGGCGCGCTGCACGGCCTGATGCGCGTGCGCGGCTTCGTGCAGGACGATGCGCACATCTTCTGTACGGAAGACCAGTTCATCTCGGAATCGATCGCGTTCAACACGCTGGCGATGAGCGTGTACAAGGACTTCGGTTTCGATCACATCGACATCAAGCTGTCGCTGCGCCCCGAGCAGCGCGCCGGTACGGACGAAACCTGGGATCGCGCCGAGCAGGGCCTGCGCGACGCGCTGACGGCGTGCGGCCTCACGTGGGAAGAGCTGCCGGGTGAAGGCGCGTTCTACGGTCCGAAGATCGAGTACCACATCAAGGATGCGCTCGGCCGTTCGTGGCAGTGCGGCACGCTGCAGCTCGACATGGTCCTGCCGGAGCGCCTCGGCGCCGAGTATGTCGCGGATGACAGCAGCCGTCGCCGTCCGGTGATGCTGCACCGTGCGATCGTCGGTTCGATGGAGCGTTTCCTCGGCATTTTGATCGAGCACCACGCTGGTGCGATGCCTGCCTGGCTCGCGCCGTTCCAGGCAGTTGTGCTCAATATCGCCGAAAGTCAGGCCGGATATGCGCAATCTCTGGCCCAAACGTTGCAAAAACAAGGGGTTAGAGTGACGGCCGATTTGCGCAATGAGAAGATTAGCTATAAAATACGCGAGCACACGCTGGAAAAGGTGCCTTATCTCCTCGTCGTGGGGGATAAGGAGCGTGATGCGCAAACGGTAGCCGTGCGTGCCCGTGGCGGCGTCGATCTTGGCGTGATGCCGGTCGAAGCCTTCGTTGAGCGTCTGCAGGAAGACCTGCGCTCGTTCAAGTAACCGCCCTGGCAGCGCGGCTCGTTTTTTTAATTTTTAGAGGAAACGTAACATCGCTACTGATAAGTCGTCGCACCGCATCAACGGTGAAATCACTGCGCCGGAAGTGCGCCTGGTCGGGATCGAGAACGAACCGCTCGGTATCGTAAAACTCGCTGATGCTTTCCGTAAATCGGAAGAACTGGATGTTGACCTGGTGGAAATCGCGCCGCAAGCGGTTCCCCCGGTTTGCCGTCTGATGGATTACGGCAAGTTCAAGTACCAGGAGTCGAAGAAGCAGCACGAAGCGAAGCTGAAGCAGAAGGTCATCCAGGTCAAGGAAGTCAAGTTCCGCCCGGGTACCGATGACGGTGACTACAACGTCAAGCTCCGCAATCTCGTGCGCTTCCTCGAAGAAGGCGACAAGACGAAGATCACGTTGCGTTTCCGCGGCCGCGAAATGGCTCACCAGGAAATCGGTATGCGGATGCTTGAGCGTCTGCGCACGGATCTTGAGGAAGTCGGCCAGGTCGAGCAGATGCCGAAGATGGAAGGGCGCCAGATGATCATGGTGCTCTCGCCGAAGAAAAAGAAGTAACGGGCCCGCGCGCGTCGCGCGCAGGTTCGCAGAGGTTCGGCGCGTTGCCCGGTCAGGGCGGCGCGCCAACAATGACGGCGGCTGCGCAAGCGGTTCGCCGTACACAAGTGGACTGGGTTTCGAAGGGCGGGTCCAGGGCGCAAGCCAACCGCACACCCATCGCCATCTAATAAACTGGAGTTGTTCGTCATGCCTAAGATGAAGACCAAGAAGAGTGCTGCAAAGCGCTTCGTGGTGCGTCCGGGCGGTACCGTCAAGCGCGGTCAAGCCTTCAAGCGTCACATCCTGACCAAGAAAACCACGAAGAACAAGCGTCACCTGCGCGGCGCAACGGCAGTTCATGATTCCGATCTGAACTCCGTCCGCGCGATGCTGCCGTTCGCGTAACCCCTAACTGATACTCTAAGGAGAGAAACATGCCTCGAGTCAAACGTGGGGTAACCGCACGGGCCCGCCACAAGAAGATCATCAACCTGGCCAAGGGTTATCGCGGCCGCCGCAATAACGTCTACCGCATCGCCAAGCAGGCGGTGATGCGCGCTGGTCAGTACGCGTACCGCGATCGCCGCAACAAGAAGCGTGTGTTCCGCGCACTGTGGATCACGCGTATCAACGCGGCAGTTCGCCAGCACGACATGACCTACAGCGTGTTCATCAACGGCCTGAAGAAGGCGTCGATCGAACTCGACCGTAAGGTTCTGGCCGACATGGCGGTGTTCGACAAGGCTGCTTTTGCTGCGATCGTCAAGCAGGTGAAAGCCGCCGTTGCAGCCTAATTGCGAAATTAGCACTGCGTGGTTAGTTGCAGCGAGGTTCCGGTAGTCTCGGCCGCTGCAGCGAAAACGGGGCTCTTCCGAGCCCCTTTTTTGTTTGGTGGGCGATTTCGCTCGCCAAGACCGAATGACGTTGGAAATGATGGGATCTATGGATCTGGACCAGATTGTCGCCGACGCGCAGCAGTCCTTCGAACAGGCTGCCGACATCACCACGCTCGAAAACGAGAAAGCACGATTTCTCGGCAAGTCGGGTGCGCTGACCGAGTTGCTGAAGGGCCTCGGCAAGCTCGATCCCGAAGCACGCAAGACCGAAGGCGCACGCATCAACGTCGCGAAGCAGCAGGTTGAAGCCGCGCTGACCGCCCGTCGCCAGGCACTGGCCGACGCGCTGCTGAATCAGCGCCTCACTGCCGAAGCGATCGACGTGACGTTGCCGGGCCGCGGCGCCGGTGCAGGCAGCCTGCACCCCGTGATGCGCACGTGGGAGCGTGTCGAACAGATTTTCGGCTCGATCGGTTTCGATGTGGCCGACGGCCCCGAAATCGAGACCGACTGGTACAACTTCACGTCGCTGAACAGCCCGGAGAACCATCCGGCGCGTTCGATGCAGGACACCTTCTACGTCGAAGGCAAGGATGCCGACGGCCGCCAGCTGCTGCTGCGCACGCACACGAGCCCGATGCAGGTGCGTTACGCACGCATGAACCGTCCCCCGATCAAGGTGATCGCGCCGGGCCGCACGTATCGCGTCGACAGCGATGCGACCCACTCGCCGATGTTCAATCAGGTCGAGGGGCTGTGGATCGACGAAAACATCAGCTTCGCCGACCTCAAGGGCGTCTATACCGACTTCCTGAAAAAATTCTTCGAGCGCGACGACATTCTCGTGCGCTTCCGTCCGTCGTATTTCCCGTTCACGGAACCGTCGGCCGAGATCGACATGATGTTCGAGCAAGGCAAGAACGCCGGCAAGTGGCTCGAGATCTCCGGTTCGGGGCAGGTGCATCCGACCGTGATTCGCAACATGGGCCTCGATCCCGAGCGCTACATCGGCTTTGCGTTCGGCAGCGGCCTCGAGCGCCTGACGATGCTGCGCTACGGCGTCCAGGATCTCCGGCTGTTCTTCGAGAACGACCTGCGTTTCCTGCGCCAGTTCGCGTAACGCCGCGCGCCGCGCCGACCTGTGCCCGTGCACGCCCCGACGGACGTTTCCGAGGGGCCCGGGCGTCGATCTAACCTGTTTCGAACGTAGACATCCATGCAATTCCCTGAATCCTGGTTGAGAACCTTTGTCGACCCGCAGCTGACGACCGACGAACTGTCGCACGCGCTGACGATGGCGGGGCTCGAAGTCGAATCGCTGAGCAAGGCTGCGCCGCCGACGTCGAAGATCGTCGTCGGCCGCGTGCTCGAAGTCGTCAAGCATCCGGATGCGGACAAGCTCAATGTCTGCCAGGTCGACGCCGGCACCGGCGCGACGCTGAATATCGTCTGCGGCGCACCGAACGTCGCGCCCGGCATCAAGGTACCGGTCGCGCTGGTCGGCGCGGAACTGCCGCCGGCAGAAGAGGGCGGCAAGCCGTTCGCGATCAAGCTGTCGAAGCTGCGCGGCGTGGAGAGCCAGGGCATGCTGTGCTCGGCGCGCGAGCTGAAGCTGTCCGAGGATCACAGCGGCCTGCTGGTGCTGCCGGAAGACACGCCGGTCGGCCAGGACATCCGCGAGACGCTCAATCTCGACGACACGATCTTCGAAATCAAGCTGACGCCGAACAAGGCCGACTGCCTGTCCGTGTTCGGCATCGCACGCGAGACGGCTGCGATCACCGGCGCACCGCTGACGCCGGTCGACATCCGCCCGGTGCGCGCCGAGCTCGACGAGACGCTGCCGGTGCGCATTGCCGCCCCCGATCTGTGCGGCCGCTTCTCGGGTCGTGTGATCCGCGGCGTGAACGCGCATGCGAAGACCCCGCAGTGGATGGTCGAGCGCCTCGAGCGTTCCGGCCAGCGCAGCGTGTCGGCGCTCGTCGACATCTCGAACTACGTGATGTTCGAGCTCGGCCGGCCGTCGCACGTGTTCGATCTCGACAAGATCCACGGCGGCATCGAGGTGCGCTGGGGCAAGCGCGGCGAATCGCTGAAGCTGCTCAACGGCAACACGGTCGAACTCGACGAAACGGTCGGCGTGATTTCGGACGACCGTCAGGTCGAAAGCCTGGCCGGCATCATGGGCGGTGACAGCACGGCCGTCACGCTCGATACGACCAACATCTACCTGGAAGCCGCATTCTGGTGGCCGGACAGCATCCGCGGCCGCGCGCGCAAGTACAACTTCTCGACCGATGCGGCGCATCGCTTCGAGCGCGGCGTCGACTACGCGACGACCGTCGAGCACGTCGAGCGCATCACGCAACTGATTCTCGAGATCTGCGGCGGCAAGGCCGGCCCGGTCGACGATCAGTCCGTGAACCTGCCGCAGCGCGCGCCGGTGAAGATGCGCGTATCGCGCGCGAACCGCATCATCGGCGTGCAGATCGGCGCCGACGAGATCGCCAGCATCTTCACGCGCCTCGGCCTGCCGTTCGAGCGTGAAGACGACGCGTTCCTCGTCACGCCGCCGTCGCATCGCTTCGACATCGAGATCGAGGAAGACCTGATCGAGGAAGTGGCGCGCATCTACGGCTTCGAAAAGATCCCGGCGCGTCCGCCGGTCGCGACGAGCGAAATGCGCGCGACCAACGAGACGCGTCGCTCGATCCACGACATCCGTCACGCGCTCGCCGCGCGCGACTACGCGGAAACCGTCAACTTCAGCTTCGTCGATGCGGAGTGGGAGCAGGATTTCGCGGGCAACGACCAACCCATCCGTCTGCTGAACCCGATCGCGAGCCAGCTGTCGGTGATGCGCACGACGCTGTTCGGCAGCCTGATTTCCGTGCTGCGCCACAACCTGAACCGCCGCGCGGATCGCGTGCGCGTGTTCGAGGCCGGCCGCGTGTTCCTCACCGATACGGCGGCGAAGGCCGGCGAGCTGACGGTCGAGGGCTACGTGCAGCCGAAGCGCGTCGGTGCGCTTGCCTACGGTCCGGCGCTCGACGAGCAATGGGGCACGGCGACCCGCGCGGTCGATTTCTTCGACGTGAAGGGCGATCTCGAAGCACTGCTCGCGCCCGCAACCGCACGCTTCGTGAAGGCAGAGCATCCGGCCCTCCATCCGGGCCGCAGCGCGCGCATCGAAGTCGATGGCCGTGCGGTCGGCTGGATCGGCGAGCTGCACCCGCGCCTGATGCAGAAGTACGAGCTGCCGCACGCGCCGGTGATGTTCGAGGTCGACGCGGACGCGCTGATTGCACGTGCGTTGCCCGCGCCGACCGACGTATCGAAATTCCCGCCGGTTCGTCGCGATATCGCCGTTGTCGTCGATCAGGCGGTCGAGGTTCAGGCACTTTTCGACGAAATGAAGAAGGCGCTTGCAGAAGAGGCCTGCCGATTCGTTCAGAAGGTTGTACTCTTCGACGAATTTCGTGCAAAATCAAATACTTCCGGTGGTCTTGCCGCGCACGAGAAGAGCCTTGCCTTCCGCGTGACGCTGCAGGACGCGGCTGGCACGCTACAGGACGAGGTCGTCGATCAGGCGATCCAGACGCTGGTCGAGCGGATGGCTCGTGCCGGTGCGCGCCTGCGCGGCTAAGGAGGAGGTCCGCCCGCTCGCGGGCGGCCTTTTCCGATCGTAAGTTTTGATTTAACGCGCTGTATGGCAGATATGAACGACATGACCTCGAGTGAATTCGAAGCCCTCCTGACGGCGCAACGCAGCGCCATGAACCGCGACGCTTCGGCGCCGGCGTCCACCGAGACGCCCACGCTGACGAAGGCGGAACTGGCGGAGCTGCTGTTCGACAGCGTCGGGCTGAACAAGCGTGAAGCGAAGGACATGGTCGAGGCGTTTTTCGAGGTGATCCGTGACGCGCTCGAAAACGGCGAGAGCGTCAAGCTGTCGGGGTTCGGCAATTTCCAGTTGCGCGACAAGCCGCAGCGCCCGGGCCGCAATCCGAAGACGGGCGAGGCGATTCCGATCGCGGCCCGCCGGGTGGTAACCTTCCACGCGAGCCAGAAGCTGAAGGCGCTGGTCGAAAACGGCGCGGAGTAAGCCCCGCGCGCTGACGTCTCCGCGCGGCCGCCGCGCACCCTTACCGACGGTTAACCGACGATGACCACTACGGTTGAGAAAGTCGTCTTGCCTCCGATTCCCGCGAAGCGCTACTTCACGATCGGTGAAGTCAGCGAACTGTGCGGGGTCAAGCCGCATGTGCTGCGTTATTGGGAACAGGAATTCACTCAACTGCGGCCGGTGAAGCGGCGTGGCAATCGTCGGTATTACCAGCACCACGAAGTGCTGCTGATCCGGCGGATTCGCGAGTTGCTGTACGAGCAGGGATTCACGATCAACGGCGCGCGCAACCGGCTCGATTCGCCGGCCGGCGAGCGGGCCGCGGCAGCGCCCGTCGAGCCGGAGGCGCAGGCCGCCGATGCACGCACACCGGGCAAGCCAGGCACGGCCGTCGACGTCATTGCATTGCGGCAGGCGTTGCTCGACGTGATCGATGGACTGAAGCACGACTGAGTGCGAAGCGCGAAGAATGAAATGAAAAGCCCGGTTGGCAGCGTGCCGCCGGGCTTTTTCATGCGTGCCGCGTGCGTTTCAGCGTGACGCGAGCGGGTTCTTCTGCCCCATGTCGACGACCAGCGTGCCGTCCGGCAGCATTCGCACCGAGCCCTGCGCGACCTGGCTGCGGTAGCCGTACAGGTCGAAACGCATCGGGCCGGCCTCGGCCGAATTCCGGATCAGCGCGCGCACGTTCAGTTCGAGCACGTTGAACATCTTCATGTCGCCGCCTTCCATCCACATGTAGCTCGGTGCATCGATCTGCGGCCGTTGCGGCGCGGGCGCGCCCGCCATGCGCCTGAACGTGAGGCGCAGCCCGTCGCGCTCGACCGTTGCCTGTCCGAGCTTGCCGTTCAGCACGGGGGGCGGGAACACAGTGTACTGGTCGAGCACGAGCGTGTCGCCACGCAGTTCCGCGCCGCGCCGCTGCAACGGCGTCAGCGACGCGAGCTCGATGCCGAGCGAACGCAGCAGCTTCGCCTGCGGGATGCCGAGCACCGACACCTGGGACGGTTTGAATGCGAGATGCCGGTCGTCGAGCACGGACAGCGTGCCCTTCATGTCGGTCGGCAGCCAGACGCCCGGCACGTGGTTCCACAGCTTGATGCCGCCCTGGACGCGCAGGTTCGTGCCGTCCGCGCTCAGTTGCAGGTCGTTGAGGGAGCGGGGTGAGTAGTCGAGCAGATAGTTGTTGAAGAGCGCCGACATCGCCTTCCACGACTCGACGACGGTGCCGCCGAGAATGCGGATGTCGTACTGGTTCGGATCGTCGAGGTCGACGGGTTCGCCAGGCCGCTTCGAGACGAGCTCGACGTCGAGGTCCTCGACGTGAAAGCCGATATCCCCGGACAGGTTGAAGTCGACGTTGCGCAGATGGATCGTCGGGTTGCGGTTCGACACGTGCCGTTCGTTGAACGGCGTGGTCGACGTGCGCCGCATCGCGACCTTCTGCATGCCGGGGTGAGCGGGGTTCGCCGCGAGTGCGTAGGCTTCCCAGTGCTGGCGTATGTCGCGCAACGCACTCTGTTGCGCGGCGAGGAAGCTGTCGTTCAGGCGCGCGGTCGCGTTGCCGAGCAGCGCGCCGCTGGCCGGGCCCGCATACGACGGCATCCGGATCGCCATCGCGCCGCTTTCGTCGAAATTGAAGTAGCCGGCCGACACCTGGTCGCGATAGTGATAAAGGTCGAACACGAAAGTCTGGTCACGTTTCGTGGAATCGACCGGACCGATCAGGATGTCCGCGTTCATCGGCATCGAGCGCATGAATTTCACGTCGCCGCCGCGAATGTACATCGCTTGCTGCGGCGCGTTCGCGGGCATCGCGAAGCCGGCATGCGTGCCGTCGTCGAGCTTCAGGTCGAGCCCGGCCGGCGTCACGCGCAGCGCGGTGATCGTGAGCTTCAGGCGCGGCGGCGGCATCAGCTTGTCGACCGACATCACGAGATCGTCGCCGGCGAGTTGCGCGATCGGCGTCTGGACTTTCAGCAGGTCGGCCATCTTCACGTTGGCCGCGCGCATCACCGGCTGCGCGTTGATGCCCGATACGCGCACGCCCGTCGGATGGAACACGAGCTGGCTGCCGTCACGGATCGCGAGGGTGCCGGTCAGCGAGAACGGCACCCAGCCGTCGCGCTGCATCTCGCCTTGCAGGTGGATCACGCCGTCGCCGGCCGACACGGCGAGCTTGCGCAGCGGCGCGTTGCGGTAGCCGAAGATGTACGTGTTGAAGAGGGCGGTGAGCTTCGCGTCGTCGAGCGTGACCGTGCCTTCATGTACGTCGATCTGGAAACTGGTCGGATCGTCGAACACGATCGGCGCGCCGGCTTGCGTCGGTACCAAGGTGGCCGACAATTGATGGATGAAGAAGCCGAGATTGTTGACGATGCGGAAATCGACGTCGCGCAGGAACGTCATCGCGCCGTTCTGGCCCGAGTCCCGCAGCGTGAACGGACGCGGTTGCGTGAGGCTGATCGATGCAAGCGACGGCACGGTGCGTGCGACCTGCTGCTCGCGGGCGAGGCGTTCGGCCTTGGTGCGTTCGATCTTCGTCGACGTGACCGACGCGTTGCCGTCACGCTGCGCGGATGATTCCGCGCAACCGGCGCACAGCAGCGCGAGCGCCAGCACGCCGCAGCCGAACACGCGGGACGTCTTGGGCGAGAGGGGGCGGGCCGCGCGTGGCGGGCCGGAAATCCAGTCGAAAATTGCCAAAGGCGAGCGATGGCCGCGCCGGACCGCATTCCGCATCGTCTGTCTCCATGTCTTGTCGTGATCGACGGCGGCGCGCGCCGCTGCACGGCGCGAGCGTCGATGCCGTGCAGTGTGGCATAGCGTGCTAGAGCGGCGTTACCAAACAACGGGCGCCGGGGTGCGCCCGTCCGGCGGGCTGCGGGACAATGGATTCGGGGTGGTTGGGCGGCCGGATCAAACGGTCGTTTGGTTTGCGCGGCCCGTCGTTGGCGAATGTTTCTGCGATCGGGAAAATCCGTCGCAGCCTTGGCCGATGCGGGTTTCGCCGGATGCGACGCGCAGCGGCCGCGGCGGTCGAGGCGGGGATGCGACCCGGCCCCGTCGCAGCAGCCGCGGGTCGGTCAGACCAGCATGTACCGCCGGATTGCGTTCAGCGTCGCCTGGTCGAGTTGCAGCCCGTTCGCGATATACGACGTCATCGAGCCGTACGACGCGGTGACTTGGTCGAATGCCCCCTGCAGATAGTCGGTGTGCGCGCCTTGCAGCGCGGTCATCATGTCTGCCGCATTTTGCCCGCCGGCTTTCTGCGCCTGGGCGACCGAAGCGGCGATTTCCGATGCGCTATAGACGTTCGTCAGCAGATAGTCGGCGAGTATCGTCTGCTCGGAAGCGCCCAGGATCGTGTGCAGGATCGCGGTGGCCCAGCCCGTGCGATCCTTGCCGGCCGTGCAGTGGAACACCAGGTTTTCGCCGGAGCCAGCGAAGCCGGTGAAGAGCGCGTGATAGCTGGCATGCGCGGTGTCCGACGTGACGAACGCGCGGTACATGCTCAACATGAATGCCGTCGCGGTGGCGCCGGTGGTCGGGATCGGATCGATGCTGGCAGCCCCGAGCACGTTGAGGTTTTGCCAGGTGGCGCCGGCCAGCGGCACATCCGGTTGCGTCTTGATCTCGGCGGGCGTGCGCAGGTCGCAGACCTGCCTGATGTCGAGGGTGCCGACGGTGGCGATGTCCGCGGCCGACAACGCGAGCGCGGATGAACGATAGAGCACGCCTTTTTTCATCTTCGCGCCGCTCGTTGTCACGTAGCCGGTTCCGTCCGGCCCGGCCGTGTCGCGAAAATTCGATGCGGAACTCAGCCGCGGTGTCGTGACCGGCGCGACCGAAATCGAGTCGCCTCCGCATGCCGACAGAAGCGATGCGCTTCCCAGCGCCACGCCTATCGTGCCGGCGCCCAGCCGGAGAAAATGTCGACGGGAAATTTCGTTTTTCTGATGCATTCAATGCCCTGTGTCGGAGACGGTTACAAGAGATCGCAACTGCGGTGGTGACCGAAGTCGCCCCTGTATCACGCGACGCGGCAAAGCCGGGGCGGGCCGGATCGATCGGCATGCAGTCGGACGGTTCGCCCCTGCGCATCGATCTCGCGCCGGGTAACCGCACGGTAGCGATTTGCGGCGAACCGGCCATCGTCCTTTTCGATGAGGTCGTAATGCCGGTTGCCGGTGTCGGCTGCGCGTTGTCGACAGGTAGGATCGGCGGCAGCAGCGAGGTAAGATCGGCATCAGTGGCTGTATCGACCAAAGCACAGTAGCCATCACGGGGAAACGTCATGGATCTCAAGGAAGTCGACGTATTGGGTGCGGGCGTGGGCGATCACTGGTACTACGCGTCGAAGGCGAGTGCGATCCGTCGGTTCCTGGGGGTGCCAGGTGCAAACCGGATACTCGATGTCGGTGCAGGCTCAGGCTTTTTCTCGAAGCACTTGCTGGAGCGTACGCAGGCGACGGAGGCGTGGTGTGTCGATACGAGCTACGCCGACGATACCGACGGCGAAGCGTCCGGCAAGCCCATCCACTTTCGGCGATCCATTGATCGATTCGACGCCGATCTCGTGTTGCTGATGGACGTGCTCGAGCATGTCGACGACGATGTCGGTCTGCTCACGCAGTACGTGAAGGGTGCGCCGTCGGGTAGCCGCTTTCTGATCACGGTTCCCGCGTTCCAGTTCCTCTGGAGCGGTCATGACGATTTTCTCGAACACAAGCGCCGATATACGCTGGGCAGTCTCGAGGAGGTGGTGCGTCGCTCGGGGCTCGACGTCGAGCACGGCGCCTATTATTTCGGTCTCACGTTTCCGCTTGCGGCAGCGTTGCGGCTCGGCGAGCGGGTGCGTCGGCAGCCGAGCGAGCCGGCGTCGCAATTGCGTCGTCACCATCCGTTCGTCAACGGCTTGCTCAAGTCGATCTGTCGGATCGAGTTACCGATATTCCGCTTCAACCGCGTCGCCGGGCTGACGGTCATCTGCGTTGCGCGCAAGCGGTGACGGCGAGGCGGAGTCGGGTGGTTGGTGGGCAATTCGTCCATGCCACGCGCGTCGTTGCTCGCATCGGCGCCTTCACGCCAAAAAATTTCACAAGAATATTCACAAAATGCATGCGACCCGTTCTAAATCGCAAAACTGTCTGTTATAATTTTTTTCTTTCGGGGCGTAGCGCAGCCTGGTAGCGTACCTGCATGGGGTGCAGGTGGTCGGAGGTTCAAATCCTCTCGCCCCGACCAGACAAAGAACCCGCGTCAGCTCAGGCTGACGCGGGTTTTTTCTTGCCCGTCGCTTTTTTGCACATCGCGGCGCGGCCCCGGTAAAATGCAAGGTTGATCCACGGAAAGCGCCGTGATTTAGCGGAAGAGGATTCCCCGAACATGACTGATCTTCGTCTTACCATGCGGTTCGCTGCAGTGCTCGCCACCGGCGCGCTCGTCGCCGGTTGCGGTACGTCGTCGCCCACGAAAGTGGACTACAAGAGCGATTCGAAATCGA
This sequence comes from Burkholderia sp. Tr-20390, assembly GCF_017104595.1. NCBI lineage: Bacteria > Pseudomonadati > Pseudomonadota > Betaproteobacteria > Burkholderiales > Burkholderiaceae > Burkholderia > Burkholderia sp. Tr-20390. The sequence goes on from NZ_JAAGPC010000086.1 coordinate 29,069, forward strand.
AGGAGGCGTCGCTCGCAGTGCCGCCCAACATGCTCGACGAGACGGCCGATCAGCGTTCGCTGCCGCCCCAGGGCGGCGCGACTTCCCTGTCCGCGCTTCAGCAGGTCCAGCAGGCAGCGCCTGCGCTGGACACTGTTGCTCCGGCCGTCGCCGGCATGCATATCCAGCGCGACGGCACCGAGAGCTGGCTCGTGATCGACGGCAAGCAGCCCGCCGCCGTCTGGCCGCAAGTTCGCCGCTTCTGGCAGGAGCAGGGCTTCCTGCTCGTCGTCGACCAGCGCGACAAGGGCGTGATGGAAACCGACTGGAACGAAACCCATCCGCAGATCAACGACGGCCTGATCCGTAGCGTGATCTCGAAGGCGATGGGCAACTCGTACGTGACGGCCGAGCGCAACAAGTACCGTACGCGTCTCGATTCGGCGCCGAATGGCGGCACCTACGTGTTCATCAGCCAGAAGGGGATGCGCGAAGCGATCACGGGCTCGAACAACGATTCGAGCAAGTGGGAACCGAAGCCGAATGATCCGGCGCTCGAGACCGAATACCTGAAGCGATTGATGGCGGTGCTCGCACAGAACGAGCAGCGCGCGAAGAACGGCGAGCCGCCAATCGCGAACATCAAGGACAACACGGTACCGGTGGCCAAGGACAAGAAGGCGGACGACGCATCGTCGAAGGCTGCTGCAGCGATTGCCGCGCAAAACGTGTCCCGCACGTCGGCGCAAGGCAACGATGCGGCTGATGCTGCCGTCCCGTCGGAAGTCACGCTCGGCGAGCCGTACGACCGGTCGTGGCTGCGCGTCGGTCTCGCGCTCGATCGTGCGAACTTCACCGTCGACGATCGTGATCGCACGAAGGGCCTGTATTTCGTGCGCTATGTCGATCCGAAGGATCTGACCTCGGCCGAGCAGGGCTTCTGGAGCCAGTTGTTCCACGGCAAGAAGGAAAAGCAGGCGAAGCAGTACCGTGTCAACGTGAAGGCACTCACGGCCGACCAGACGCGCATCGCGATCGTCGACGATTCGGGTGCGATCGATACGTCGTCGCCGGCTCGCCAGATCATGGGGCTGCTCGTGAATCAGCTTCGCTGATCTCGACTTTCTCCGCGGCAATGAAAAAGCCCGCCACATGGCGGGCTTTTTCATTGCCGCTCGCTGGCGCGCATGTGTGCCGGAGGTTCGGTCCCTCCTCGTGACGTTACGTAACATCCGCGCGTTACGGCGGCAAAACCCATGTCGCATCGTCGAAAGCCAAAAATTTATCCTTATAAATCAATGAGGTGGTCGGTTTGTGGCAGTTGGCACGCAACCTGCTTTATATATTGGAATTGTTGAAACAGGGAGGATGGCGTCAGATGCCGGGGGTGCGCCGCGAGCGCCCGAACAACGGTATCGACGTCTTCGAATGTCGACGCGACAAGCGTCGGCGCAACGGATGACGATCCGCGCCAGCGTGCGGATCCCGATGGCCCCGTCGCCTATCCTCGTAGGGCGACGGTTTCGCCCGCGCTTCTCTGAAGCGCGGGCTATTTTTTTGGGGCCGTCGTGTGACGCCGTGCTGGCGCAGCCAATGCGCGATTCGCGTATTCTCGGGCTTTTCCAGATGAAGGGGGAACGGGAATGGCGGAAATTGCAGTCGTGGCGCTGATCGTGGCGAAGCCGGGCGCCGAGGAGAAGTTGCGTGCCCAGCTCGAAGGGATCGTCGAGCCGACCCGCAACGAAGCAGGGGCGTTGCAGTACGACCTGCATCGGGATCTGAAGGAGCCGGCGCGATTCGTATTCGTCGAGCGCTGGGAAAGCGAGGAGGCGCTGGCTGCTCATGCGCGTTCCGCGCACATTCTCGCTTATCGGGAAGCGGCCGCGGACTGGATCGAGCGTTCCGAAATCCGCGTGCTGTCGAAGCTCGTCTGAGCCGGGCGGGGCGACCGGACGTGTCCGGTCGCGGGATGCGTCAGTGCGACGTGTTGGGTACGTCGAGGATCAGGATGATCGTCCAGTCGGCGTCGCCGTCGTGATGGTACTGGCGCTCGGCGACGATGAACGGTTGCTGCTTGCCTTGCGGGCCGAGGAAAAGCACATCGCCCTCCATCGGCAGGCACTCGATCGGCGGCAGCGCGAGGAACGCGTCAGCCGAGCCGCGGGGCATCAGTTGCTTGATCTGGCGAGTGGCGGCTTCGGTCCACTCGATGTCGAGTTGAATGTTGCTCATGCTGTCCTCCGCACCGGGGTGCGCACGGGTGGAAAATTTCGGTGCGCGACTTTAGCACAGCGCACGAGCACCGCAACCAAAAAAGCCGAACCCGGTTGCCCGGATTCGGCTTTTCGCTTGTGCGGTGCCGCCGAACTTACTGGCTGGCGGCGTCTGCGGCCTTGGCAGCCTTCTTGCCGGCCTTCTTCGCAGCAGCCTTGTGGTGAGCAGCCTTCTTGCCGTGGTGATGCTCTTCCTGCACCGCCGGCTGTGCGGCTTCCGCCGCTTGCTGCTGCTGCAGCGCCTGTGCGCGCTGCTCGATCTCGGAGATCTTGGCCGGATCGGTAATCGTCTTGATTTCCGTGCTCTCTTGCGCATACGCTGCGCCAGTCAGCGCCGACATCGCTACCAGGATAGCCAGGGACGTCTTCTTCATTGCTTTACCTCCGCTAAGTGGTGATGAACCCGAGTGTTGCCGTTTTGTCTGGCGACTGCAATCGAGTGCGTGTCGAGTGTAACAAAAGTGACGGATCAATGTGCACCGGATCGTGGCGCGACGCAACGCCCCGTTGAAGTCGCGCAACACTTCGCGCGCTTCGTCACGTGCCTGCCATCGTCGTCGTCGCAGTCATTTCCGCTCCGGTTTCTCCGGAGTCGTCAGAACCACCCGAGCCATCGATAGACATGGAACTGCGCGATGCCGACCAGTTCGTGCAGCGCCTGCTCGGCGTTGACTACATTGCGCCAGCGCGGCAGCCAGCCCGTTTGCGCAGGCCGGCGATTCGCATAAACGGGCTGCGGATCGATCCCGAAACGGTGGAAATCGAGCAACGCGCGGCGCATCTGGTATGAGGAAGTGACGAGAATGCGTGCGTCGTCATACTGTGAGCGTAGTATAGACGCAGTGAATTTCGCGTTTTCGTAGGTTGTGCGGCTATCCGGTTCCAGAACGAGGTCCGCGGGCGCGACGCCTTCGGCGACGAGTTGGCGCCCGTATACGGCAGCCTCGGTTTCGCCGTGATGCTGCGGGTCGCCGCCCGACATCACCACGGTGCAGCGCTCGGCTTGCTGCCGGCAGGTGCGGTAGAGCGCTGCGACCTTGTGGATGCGGGCGGTTCCGTCAGGTGGCGGCCGCAGCCCGGAGTCGGTGTGCTTCGTCCCTGCGCCGATGAGAATCAGTGTGGTCCGTCCATGCATGTCCGGGTGCTCGACGGGTGCGACGCCCGCCTCGGTCCAGGCGATCAGCGGCGCGGCGAGCCAGCCTGTCGCGAGCAGCCAGAACAGCGCAACCGCGGCGATCGAGATGATTCGTCGCCGCTTGCGGCAGAGCATGAAACCGATGAAGAGAAGTACAAATGAATCGAACAGAATCAATTTGATTGGGGTATGGTGTCTTTTTATGGACGGCTGACGATCCGGCCCTGACGCGACGCCGAACGTCGGCGTCCAGAATCGGTGGCGGTATCGGCGGGCGGAGACACCGCCCGGCGCGCCGCTTCGCATTGTCGCTGCACTTTAAGAAAGAATCGAGATGGCCACGTATTCCAACGAAGCGGTGCTCGACGCATTGAGACGAGTGCAGTACCGCCAGGTACCGTGGGCACGCCGCCCGGGCGTGTTCGAGTATCTCCGTTCGCTCGGGCTGATGGACACGGTCAGGCAGAAAACCGTTGCCCCCGCACCGGGCTTCCATGCACCGGTCGACATTGCCGTACTGACCGAAAGCGGTCGAGCCGAATTCTCGCGCCTCGAGCGCGACGAGAAATTACTTTCCTGGACCGATCGCCGCATGGCCGACTACGCATTGAGCGAAGCGAGCGCCGTGGCGATTCTCGAAAGCCGCCTGTAGCGGTCGATCATCCCGCCACGCGCATCGCCGTGCGGCTGGCGATGCGCCAAAAAAAAGCCCGTATCGCGAGGATACGGGCGTACCGGATACTTTTGCTGTTGCCACGCTGTGCTCATGGCAAGGTTCTGACTCGTCGCATGCGGCGCAGTTCCCGATCGCGGGCATTTTCTTTGGCGAAATCCCCGAAATTGGCAGGACTACGGATGACGCGGTACGTCGGTCGGCTGCGAGCCGATGCGCGCTCGCGCGTTGCTGGCGATGTCGCCACGCAGGTCGCCACGCGGCACGGTTTGCCGGCCGGGCGGATTGGCGGACGGCGGCTGGCGGAGGGTGTTCCGGTGATCCTGCTGGCGGTGGGGCGGCTTCACGCGATCGTCGGCGTGGGCTGGAGCCGACAACGCCACGGAAATGACAATGCCGCATGCAACGAGCAGTGACATTGGTTTCATGGCGGGGCTCCCTTCAAGCCGTCGATGCGGCCTGTTGATATTTCGCTAAGGTAAGCGTGGGAGTGCAGGCTTGCTGTAAATATTGGTAAATAGATGTATCGCGGCACGACAACGGTAATCGACGGCAATGCGGGCGTCGCGAACGGGTCGCGTCGCTGAAAGAAACCGGGCGGCCGAAGCCGCCCGATCGAGCATTCGTTACGCCATCTTGACGGGCGCGCGCCAGGATTCCGGATTGGTCCAGAAGGCGCCGCGCAGCCGGTCGCGGCTCGGTGGTGCGGGCGGCTTCGCGGCGCTTGCGCCGATGCGCCCGCGCAGGGAGATCTGCCGGCCGCTCGTGCCGAGTCGCTTCACGATTTCGGCGAGCGTGCCGTCCGCCTGCCATTCGTCGAAGCGACGGCGGCAAGTCGGCGGCGACGGATAGCGGCCCGGCAGCTTCGACCAGCCTTCACCCGTCGACAGCACCCACAGCACGGCGTTCACCACCGAGCGGGCTTCCACGCGGGGGCGGCCGCGCCGCTCACTCCGTGCGGGTTCAGAGCAAAACAGACCCTCGACCAGCGCCCACTCGTTATCTCTCAAATCGTCGAACAGCATCATGTCCTCACCTCAGCGAAGCTAACTCCGGTGCGCTGCCCTGCGCCGCGCACTCTTCAGGCACTCGATCGTCGAGTGCCGGGTGGGGGCGTCCGGTTGGCCGGCAGCGGCGTTTCTGCTCTTCCGTCCGACCAAACCTGTGCCCTGTGCGCCAGGTAATGCACGAAGCGTGCCATGTCGGAGGTAATTCCCTCGAGAGCCGCTTGGCAGCGAGCTAACGGCTAAGTCAGCTAGGGGCGTATAAGACGCCAAAATAACCCGCCAGCAAATCGGGACAATCACCAATCTTGTGCAGCTCGCCCGCACCACGTGCGTTCGCGGATGTATTGCACCGCAGCGAAACATGTGGGGCAGGTGCCTGATTCGCACCTCGAAGCCGGATTCGCGCATTAAAATCGCGCATCGATATCGACGATTGATGAGGTCAGGAAATGAACGTCACGCTGCGCCAGCTTCGCGTCTTCATCGAGGTCGCGCGGCTCAAGAGCTTCAGTCGCGCGGGTGACGAGATCGGGCTCACGCAGTCCGCGGTCAGTCGCTGCGTGCGCGAGCTCGAGGCCGAGCTCGGGCTGAAACTGATCGATCGTACGACGCGCGACGTGCAGCTGACCGATGTCGGTGCGAACCTGATTGCGAGCGTGTCCCGTCTGCTCGACGATCTCGACGATACGCTGCGCGAGATTCGCGAAATCGGCGAGCAGCGCCGCGGGCGCGTGATCGTCGCAGCCAGTCCGACGATCGCGTGCCGGCTGATGCCGCGCGTGGTTGCGTCGTGCGAGCGCCAGTTTCCGTTCGTGACGCTGGGTTTGCGCGACGACGTGCAGAGCGACGTGTTGCGCAAGGTGAAGTCGAGCGAGGTCGATTTCGGCGTCGTGATCGGTCCGCTCACGGTGGCCGATCTCGTCTGCGAATCGTTGATGACCGATTCGTTCTGCCTGGTCGCACGTGCCGACCATCCGCTCGCGGCGCGCGCCGAGGTGCCCTGGACGGCGCTGGATGGCGAGCGCCTCGTGCTTCTCGATCATGCATCGGGAAGCCGGCCGCTGATCGACGCCGCACTGGCCGCTCATCATGTCAACGCGACGGTCATGCAGGAGCTCGGGCATTCGGCGACCGTGTTCGGACTCGTCGAGGCCGGCGTCGGCGTGAGCGTGCAGCCGTGGCTGTCGCTGCCGCTACCAGCCGGCTCGACGCTCGTCGCGCGGCCGCTCACGCCGCGCACCGAGCGCACGGTTGAACTCGTGCGCCGCCGCGACCGGTCGTTGTCGCCCGCTGCGCAGGCGATCTGGGAACTCGTGCGGCAAATGCCGGCGAGGGCAGAGGACCTCGACTGACGCGGATCGGCGTGCGCCGGCCCTGCTTGCGGGCCGGTACACTACGCGGATCGTGTTCCTCGAAGGTGGTTCTCGATGGTGCATTCCGCAGATTCTCTTCCGGTGGCCGGTTCGCCGGCGGCCCGCGACGCCGTGCACGCGTTGCGTCCGTCGCTGATCCGGGAAGTGGCAAACGCCGGCTTTGGCGTGCCGGACATGTTGCCGTTCTGGTTCGGCGAATCCGATCGCGTGACGCCGGACTTCATCCGGGACGCCGCCGCGGCGGCGCTGCGCGATGGCGCAACCTTCTACACGCACAACCTCGGCACTGCGCCGCTGCGCGATGCGATCGCGTCCTACGTCAGCGCCCGTCACGGTGCGACGGCGGCCGACACCGTCGCCGTGACGAGTTCGGGCGTGAGCGCGCTGATGCTGGCCGCGCAGATGCTGGTCGGTCCGGGCGAGCGCGTCGTCGCGGTCACGCCGCTGTGGCCGAATCTCGTCGAGATTCCGAAGATCCTTGGGGCGCAGGTCGAATGCGTACCGCTCGGCTATGGCGATGCGGGCTGGCAGCTCGATGTCGGGCGGCTGCTGGCGGCGCTGACGCCCGATACGCGGATGCTGCTGATCAATTCGCCGAACAATCCGACCGGCTGGACGATGTCGCGCGACGACCAGCAAGCGGTACTTGCCCATTGCCGCCGCCACGGCATCTGGCTGGTCGCCGACGAGGTGTACGAGCGGCTCGCGTTCGACGCAGGCGGCGCGGACGGTGCGCCATCGTTCCTCGACATCGCGTCACGCGACGAGCGGGTCGTGGTCGTGAATTCGTTTTCGAAAGCATGGGCGATGACGGGCTGGCGCCTGGGGTGGCTCATCGCGCCGGCAGCGGTGATGGCTGACCTGTCGAAGCTCGTCGAATACAACACGTCGTGTGCGCCGGGCTTCGTGCAGGCCGCGGGTGAGGTCGCGCTGCACGATGGCGAGCCGTTCGTGCGGTCGTTCGTCGCGGCGCTGCGCGATGCGCGCGATCACCTGGTCGCCGCGCTGCGCACGCTGCCGGGTGTCGAGGTGCCGCCTCCGCCGGGCGCGATGTACCTGTTCCTGCGCCTGCCGGGCGCGTCAGACAGCCTCGCGTTCTGCAAGACGCTGGTGCGCGAGGCGGGGCTCGGGCTCGCGCCCGGGCGTGCATTCGGCCCGGAGGGGGAAGGGTTCGTGCGCTGGTGCTACGCATGCGATCCGGCGCGGCTCGACGCGGGTGTCGAGCGGTTGCGGCGGTTCCTCGCACGGGGCGTGGCCGACCGCTGAAGCGGGGCCGGAGCGGGCACGGCGTGCTGGCGGCACCCCGTTCGGCTCATCTTTACGCACTGGGCAATTTTGCGTAATATGGCGCTCAGTCACGCGGTTCCGTCGTTGAGCCGTGCTGTTCCGTCCGGTTTGGGCCTGGCCTGAAGTTGGTTCGCCGCCCCCGGTTCGTGCTCCCATCAATATGACCGATCAGAATCGGGCGAGCGCGTCTTCCGTTCCTTTCGTCTGTTTGTTGATCCGGTTCGTTTGACCACAGGGTCTGGCCTAGCTGCATGAATACCCAAGAGGCGAAGATCGTCCTCGAGACTGCTTTGATCTGCGCGCAGGAACCGCTGAAACTCGGCGATTTGCGCAAGCTCTTTGCCGACGGCGTGTCGGCTGACACGGTCCGCACGTTGCTCGAAGATCTGAAACAGGATTGGTCCGGCCGCGGCGTCGAACTCGTGGCGCTGGCAACCGGATGGCGTTTCCAGAGCAAGCCGGCGATGCGCCACTATCTGGATCGCCTGCATCCCGAGAAGCCGCCGAAATATTCGCGTGCGGTGCTCGAAACGCTCGCGATCATCGCGTATCGGCAACCTGTCACGCGCGGCGACATCGAAGAGATTCGCGGCGTGACGGTCAATACGCAGGTGGTCAAGCAACTCGAGGATCGCGGCTGGATCGAGGTGATCGGTCATCGCGACGTGCCGGGACGCCCGGCGCTGTATGCGACGACCAAGCAATTCCTCGACGACCTCGGCCTGAAGGCGCTCGATGATCTGCCTGCACTCGAAGAGCCGGCCGCGAACATCGAGGCCGCGCTGCTGGCGCAGCAGGCGATGGATTTCGACGAGGGCATGCCGGTTGCCGGCGGCGCAACGGGCGACGCGCCGCAAACGGATGAGGCATCCAGCGATCAATCGGCAGGCTTGCCGGATGATCCTGCGGCGGACGTCGCGTCGACGCATGAAATCGCGAGCCGCGATACGCTCGATGCTGTTCGCGGGCAAGCTGAACGAATGGAACAGGCTGGCGCCGAAGCAGTGCCAGCCGGTGTGCAGCCCGAGCCGCTGCGCGCGGATTGGAGCGAGGAAGATCGCAAGCCGGCTGCCGAAGCGGTTGCCGGAGACGGAGCGGAAGCGGCCGGCGACATGCCCGGCGAGGCCGGCCAGGCCGACGCCCCCCGTTCCCGTCCTGCGGACGACGAGATGCTGGACGACACGTCCGACAGTCTCGCCGATGCCGTACGAAGCGCCAGTGCACCCATCGGTGCCGATGCGCTGCCGGACGACGAAGCAGAACCTGAACAGCGTCGCGCCTGATCGCGGCCAATTTCTTGCCGCGCCCGCGCCGGGCGCGAGACCTGACATTTTGAGGTTGTTTTGACAGATATCCACGATATTGAATCGTCCGCGCCTGCCGTACAGGCAGCGCGTGCCGACGATGCACCGGAGCAGGGCGCTTCGGCCGAGGGCGGCGACGAGCGTCCCCGCCGCGGTCTGCGGCGAGGCCCGCGCAGCCTGATCGCGCGGCGTCGCGCGGCGGCCAAGTCGAAGGGCGCCGAAGGCGAGCCGCAGG
>NZ_JAAGPC010000087.1:0-269 GCF_017104595.1 Burkholderia sp. Tr-20390
GAAAGTAAGGCGAGCAGAGAGTAACGTAAAGTGTGTGAATTACAAGGTCGAACAATGGTGAATGCACAAGCAGTTAAGATGACATCACACAGAGATGCAATATAGAAATGATGAGGTCATGTGATGGATCAGAGGGAACAGATATAAATGCAGCTGCGTGAGTATAGTGAGATTAGTGTGTTGTGTTTGCTGTATATCGTTATTTGTTTTTTTTTTTTTTTTTTTTTTTTTTTAATCACCCGCCCACCACCGACATCTACCCCATGCCA
>NZ_JAAGPC010000088.1:0-37541 GCF_017104595.1 Burkholderia sp. Tr-20390
TTCTCGCGCCCGCGACGCGCGCGCTGCCCGACCACTACGCGTTCGCCGACAATCCGTTCGTCGACGACGCCGTCGATGCGATCCTGATCACCGAGAAGGATGCAGTAAAATTGGGCGCTTCCTGGCGCGACGCCCGACTGTGGGTGGTCCCCGTCGAAGCCGCGCTCGACCCTCGCCTCATTGCCCTCGTTGTGGAGAAACTCCGTGGACGCTCGCCTGCTTGAAATCCTTGTGTGCCCTATCTGCAAAGGCCCGCTCCACTATGACCGTGCCGCGCAGGAGCTGATCTGCAACGCGGACAAGCTCGCCTACCCGATCCGCGACGGCATCCCCGTGATGCTGGTCGACGAGGCGCGCCAGACCGTCGAAGGCACGCCGGTCGACCCGGCCGGCCGCTAAGCCGCCCGCCCCGCCCCTCGTAGCGGCCCGTCCGCGGCGAGGGCGCCGAACCCGCCGGGCGGCCCGCACCCGACGCGCCGCCCGCTCCGTTCTTCTCACCGTCCTCCCCGATGACTCAACCCTTCATCGCCGTCATTCCCGCCCGGCTCGCGTCGACGCGGCTCCCGAACAAGCCGCTCGCCGATCTCGGCGGCAAGCCGATGGTCGTGCGCGTCGCCGAACGCGCGCGCGAAGCGGGCGCGCAGCAGGTGCTGGTCGCGTCCGACGCGCAGAGCGTGCTCGATGCGGCCCGCGATCACGGTTTCGAAGCGGTGCTGACGCGCGCCGACCATCCGTCCGGCACCGACCGGCTCGCGGAAGTCGCGGCGACGTTCGGGTGGAGCGACGACACCGTCGTCGTCAACGTGCAGGGTGACGAGCCGCTGATCGACCCGGTACTCGTGCGCGACGTAGCGTCGCACCTCGCCGCGCATCCGGCCTGCGCGATTGCGACGGCGGCCCACCCGATCCACGACGCGGCCGACGTGTTCAACCCGAACGTGGTGAAGGTCGCGCTCGACGCGCAGAGCGTCGCGCTGTACTTCTCGCGCGCGCCGATTCCGTGGAGCCGGGACGCGTACCAGCCGCACTGGCCCGACGTCGCGGCCATGCCAGCACCGGCCTTCCCGGTCTACCGGCACATCGGCCTCTATGCGTATCGCGCGCGTTTCCTGCGCACCTATCCGACATTGGCGCAGGCGCCGATCGAGCAGGCCGAGCAGCTCGAGCAGCTGCGCGCGCTCTGGCACGGCGAGCGCATCGCAGTGCTCATCACCGAGTCCGCACCGGAAGCCGGCATCGACACGCCGGCCGATCTCGCACGCGTGCAGGCCCTTTTTCAGCCGTCATCAAAATAACCCGTGGCATAATCAGGCGATTGTGCGAGCCGTCCGCGACCAGCGCGTCCTCGCTTGACCCCGCCCGCGGCCCTGCCGGCAGCCGCGCGTCGCCCAACCCGACGCGCCGCATCAGACCGGTCCGCCACGCGCCAGGCAAGCCCCGCGCACACCGTCGCCGGCGCTTTTTTCGTCTCGCCACACGAATCTACATACTGGAGATATCACCATGCGTTTGATCCTGTTGGGCGCGCCCGGCGCGGGAAAGGGCACCCAGGCAAACTTCATCAAGGAAAAATTCGGCATCCCGCAAATCTCGACGGGCGACATGCTGCGCGCGGCCGTGAAGGCCGGCACGCCGCTCGGCGTCGAGGCGAAGGGCTACATGGACGCGGGCAAGCTCGTGCCGGACGCGCTGATCATCGGCCTCGTCAAGGAGCGCCTGAAGGAATCGGACTGCGCGAACGGCTATCTGTTCGACGGTTTCCCGCGCACGATCGCGCAGGCTGACGCGATGAAGGAAGCCGGCGTCGCGATCGACTACGTGCTCGAGATCGACGTGCCGTTCTCGGAAATCATCGAGCGCATGAGCGGCCGCCGCACGCACCCGGCATCGGGCCGCACGTACCACGTCAAGTTCAACCCGCCGAAGGTCGAAGGCCATGACGACGTGACGGGCGAGCCGCTGATCCAGCGCGACGACGACAAGGAAGAAACCGTCAAGAAGCGTCTCGAAGTGTACGAAGCGCAGACCAAGCCGCTGATCACGTACTACGGCGACTGGGCGCAGCGCGGCGAGGAAAACGGCCTGAAGGCACCGCAGTACCGCAAGATCTCGGGCCTCGGCAGCGTCGAGGAAATCCGCGAGCGCGCGTTTGGCGCACTGAAGTAAGCAGCGCATCGCGCACCCGCAAGCCGCCCTTTCCGGGCGGCTTTTTTTTGCCCGGCCGGAATTGGCACGACCGTTCTGGTCCCGCTGTCGCGCGAGCGTGCCCCGTACAATCGGTCGGGTGCGGGCGCTCGCGTGACCCGGGCGCCGGCATTTCAACCCATCGCGCGGCATTGAACCAGGCAACCGCTTGGCGCGGAACCGCAACCCGCGCCGAAGCGCCGATAGCGGTGACCACATTGGACGGCCGCGCCCTGAGCGCTGAAGCGCCACAGGCGCTCAACAACGGAGACAGTCATGGAAATTCGCGGCAACGTGTTTCTGATCACGGGCGGCGCATCGGGCCTCGGCGCCGGCACCGCGCGGATGCTCGCGCAGGCAGGCGGCACGGTCGTGCTCGCCGACCTGAACGACGCGGCGGGCACCGCGCTCGCGACCGAACTGGGCGGCCGCTTCGTGCACTGCGACGTGTCGAGCGAAGCCGACGCGCAGGCGGCCGTCAGCGCGGCGACGCAAGCCGGCACGCTGCGCGGCCTCGTGAACTGCGCGGGCATCGCGCCCGCCGCGAAGACCGTCGGCAAGGACGGCGCGCATCCGCTCGACGTGTTCGCGAAGACGATCAATGTGAACCTCGTCGGCACGTTCAACATGATCCGGCTCGCGGCCGCCGCGATGGCGGCCACCGCGCCGACCGCGGACGGCGAGCGCGGCGTGATCGTCAGCACCGCGTCGGTCGCCGCGTTCGACGGGCAGATCGGCCAGGCCGCGTACGCGGCGTCGAAAGCCGGCGTCGCGGGCATGACGCTGCCGATCGCGCGCGACCTGTCGCGCAGCGGCATCCGCGTGATGACGATCGCGCCCGGCCTGTTCGAGACGCCGATGCTGCTCGGCATGCCGCAGGACGTGCAGGACGCGCTCGGCGCGATGGTGCCGTTCCCGCCGCGGCTCGGCAAACCGGCCGAATACGCGCTGCTGGTGCGCCAGATCATCGAGAATCCGATGCTCAACGGCGAGGTGATCCGCCTCGACGGCGCGATCCGGATGCAGCCGAAATAGGCACAAAAAAACGCCCGCGATGCGGGCGTCCTTTCATTCAGGGTTCCGGCGGCGTGGCGGCGGCTCAGTCCTCGCCGTCGCGCTGCATCCGCTGCCGCAATTCGGTCACCTGCGACTCGACGACGGTGGCGTCGTCCGCGTCCGGCCGCTCGCCGAGATACAGTTCGAGATCCTCGAGCGCGGGCCGCAGGTAATCGAGCCGCGCATACGCGAACCCGCGGTCGCGGACTTCGTCGAGGTGCTCGGGCAACAGGATCACGAGCCGCTGCTGCACCGCGAGCAGCCGCTGCCAGCGTTCCGTCTGAAGATAGATCGTCTTCAGGTTGCGCAGCATCCGCGCGATGATCTCGCGGCTCGTCGCCGGCTGCAGCAGCGCGCGCAACGCGCTGTCGACCGCGCCGGCCGCCCGCGCGACGTACGGCTCGAGCATCTCGACCATCTCGGCTTCGGACAGCGAATGGCCGTTGGCCGGATCGATGATCAGGTCGCCGTCCGGCAGCGTGACGCGCAGCAGGAAGTGGCCGGGGAACGACACGCCGCGCGCCGGCACGCCGATCTGCTCGGCGAGCTCCAGGTACAGCACCGACAGCGAGATCGGGATCCCGCGCCGCCGCTTCAGCACGGCGTTCAAGTGGCTGTTATCGGGGTCGTAGTAGTCGTTGTGATTGCACGCGAAGCCGAGCTCGCGGAAGAAGAAATCGTTCAGCGCGGCGACGCGGCCCTTCAGGTCCGCATCGTCCGTGAGCCGCCGGCGCAACCGCGCCGCCAGCATGTCGAGTTCGGCCAGCGTGCCCTGCAGGTCGAGGTCGGGATACGCGTCCTGCGCCAGCGACAGCGCCGCTTCCGTGACGGGCAGACTGTCGTCGTCTGCCACGAGCGTGCTGAAGTAGTCGAGGACGCGGGTCATTGCGGTCGTCACTTGGCGCGCCTTCTGAAATAAGCGTATTTGAAGCCCATCACCCACAACATACCGAAATATAGTGCAGCGAACAGCACGAGGCACGCGGCCATCAGCGCGATGCGATCGAGCGGCTGCGTACGCATCCCGGTCCAGTCGAAGCTGATCGACAGCCAGTGCATCAGGCCGGCGAGCACGAGCGCCGCGCCGATCAGCTGCACGAAGAAGCGCAGCCAGCCCGGCGACGGCTGGTAGATGCCGCGCTTGCGCAGCCCGATGAACAGCAGCAGCGAGTTCAGGCACGCGCCGACGCCGATGCTCAGCGTCAGGCCCGCGTGGCCGATCAGCGGCACGAACACGTAGTTCGAGATCTGCGTGACGATCAGCACGCCGATCGCGATCTTCACGGGCGTCTTGATGTCCTGCTTCGCATAGAAGCCCGGCGCGAGGATCTTGATCAGGATGATGCCGACGAGGCCGATCCCGTAAGTCGCCAGCGCGCGCGCGACCATCGTGACGGTGTGCGCGTCGAACTTGCCGTAGTTGAACAGGGTCGCGGTGAGCGGTGTCGCGAAGAAGAACAGCGCGAGCGCACTCGGCGCCGCGAGCAGGAACGTGACGCGCAGGCCCCAGTCGAGCAGCGCCGAATACTCGTGCGAATCGGCATCGACGTGCGCCTTCGACAGGCTCGGCAGCAGGATCGTGCCGAGCGCGACGCCCAGCAGCGCCGTCGGGAATTCCATCAGGCGGTCGGCGTAGTTGATCCACGACACGGCGCCCTGCCCGAGCCGCGACGCGATGTTGGTGTTGATGATCAGCGACAGTTGCGCGACCGACACCGCGAACGTCGCGGGCACCATCTTCGCGAGCACGCGCTTCACGCCCGGGTGGCGCAGCGCGCGCAGCGGGTTGAGGCCGATCAGCGGCACCATGTCGATCTTCTTCAGGCCCGGCAGCTGCACGAGGAACTGCAGCACGCCGCCGACGATGACGGCCCATGCGAGCGCGAACACCGGCACCTTCAGGTGCGGCGCGACGAACACCGCCGCGGCGATGAACGCGACGTTGAGCAGCACCGGCGCGAACGCGGGCAGCGAGAAGCTCTTGTACGTGTTCAGCACGCCGGAGGCGAGCGTCGTCAGCGAGATGAACACGATGTACGGGAACATGATCTGCGTCATCGTGACGGCGAGCGGGAACGCCTGCCCGTCGGTGTGCAGACCGGACGCGACGGCGAACACGACCCACGATGCGCCGGCGATCCCGACCACCGACAGCACGGCAAGCGCCCACGCCAGCACGGTGGACATCGCGTCGACGAGCGCTTTCGTCGCGTCATGCCCCTGCTGGTTCTTGAACTCGGCGAGGATCGGCACGAACGCCTGCGAGAACGCGCCTTCGGCAGACAGGCGGCGCAGCAGGTTCGGGATACGGAAGGCGACGTAGAACGCGTCGGTGTATTGACTGGCGCCGAACGCACGGGCGATCAGCGTCTCGCGGGCCAGTCCGGTCACGCGCGACAGCAGCGTGAAGCCGCTGACCGTCAGCAGGGCTCGGAATAGATTCATGGGGCGCTTATTATACGGACGTTGCGTGGCCCGGCCAGCGGCCGATGCCGAAAAGCGCGCACGCGTTCGGCGCCGTCCTCGGCGGGTGTCACGTTGAACTTGCCACGCGCTTGATTTCGTTGCTATAATCGCCGGTTTCTAGGCTCGTACATGCACGGCAACTGCCGTTTTCATGTCCCTGCCTCGGTTAAAATCACCGTTTTTTATGCGCCCCTGGGCAATCGCTCTCAGGGGACGGATCGAAAAGCAGCGCTTGGCCGTCTAGGCTCCAAGCTCTGGAAACAGGACAGGATAAGGAACCGTCATGGCTAACTCCGCACAAGCACGCAAGCGCGCCCGCCAGGCCGCGAAGGCAAATTCGCACAACTCGGCGCTGCGCTCGAAATTCCGTACCGCGATCAAGGCTGTTCGCAAGGCTGTCGACGCCGGCGATCAAGCAAAGGCTGCAGAGCTGTTCAAGTCTGCCGTCAAGACGATCGACACGATCGCCGACAAGAAGATCGTTCACAAGAACAAGGCCGCTCGCAGCAAGAGCCGCCTGGCCGCAGCCGTCAAGGGTCTGCAGGCAGCAGCGTAAATCCGGTGCGCCCGCTCACGCGGGCGTTCCTGTTTCCTGCGATCGCAAAAAAGCCCGCCTAGGCGGGCTTTTTGTCGCCCGTCGCCAGCGCATCCTGCTGGCCGGTGACAGTTGCCACGAGGGCGGGCGCGGCAAGCGCCCTCGCCCGCGCCGGCATCACTTCTTCGCGTCGTAGTCCGGCAGTTCGCACGCCTCGGTCACGACGAGATTGTTGTCCTTCGCGAAATTCAGCACGAAATCGAACGCCATCGGCTCGACGTCGCGCAGCCGGGAATCGAGGATCACGCATTTCAGGTCGCCGAGCATCGTCGGACGCACGTAGAGCGAATACTGGAGACGCGCGTTCCGCCCGCTCGCCCCCGGCCCGAAGCAGGCCATCACACCGGCCAGACGTTCCGACCAGTCGCTCGGGCGAAACTTTTTCCCGTCTTTCGTGATGCCCTGAATGAAGAATTCGGTCGGAGGGGTTTCAGCCATGTGGTTACCCAAGTGACGGCCCGGCGATGTCCAGGCAACGGCGCCTGGATACGCGAACACAAAGCTGAAACGGACGGCGGCACAAGCATTCCGATATCCCGAAAACGGGACGTCGGTGCGCGCCACCGGCGGACTGCACCGGATTTGTGCAGCGCACGGCTTGTGTCCGGCAGAGCGCGAGGAGGCTTGCCTGCCGGGCTGGAGAAAACTTTTGAATTATACCGCAGCGCGCCATCGCGCGCCGTCCCGACACCCCTCCTGCTGCATCGCTTGCCGCGCGCGGCGATCGTGCCCCGCTTCTCTCCGCGGCTCGTCAAAGCACAGAAAATCCTTTATGCTGCTTTGAGTTATCCACACCCGACGGCGGCGCCGTCCGGCCTTGCTGCCGGGTGCAACCCGCCGTATTTCGCTTCATGACCACCAAAACCATTCGTCACTACCTGCAGTTCAAGGATTTCTCGCTGGAAGACTACGAGTACGTGCTCGAACGCACGGGTATCCTGAAGCGCAAGTTCAAGAACTACGAGACCTATCACCCGCTGCACGACCGCACGCTCGCGATGATCTTCGAGAAGAGTTCGACGCGCACGCGCCTGTCGTTCGAAGCCGGGATCTTCCAGCTCGGCGGCCACGCCGTCTTCATGAGCACGCGCGACACGCAGCTCGGCCGCGGCGAACCCGTCGAGGATTCCGCGCAGGTCATCTCGCGGATGGTCGACATCATCATGATCCGCACGTTCGAGCAGGACGTCATCAAGCGCTTCGCGGACAATTCCCGCGTGCCGGTGATCAACGGCCTGACGAACGAGTACCACCCGTGCCAGGTGCTCGCCGACATCTTCACGTACTACGAGCACCGCGGCCCGATCGCCGGCAAGACCGTTGCCTGGGTCGGCGATGCGAACAACATGCTCTACACGTGGATCGAAGCCGCGCAGATCCTCGGCTTCAAGCTGCGCCTGTCCACGCCGCCCGGCTACGCGCTCGACATGAAGCTCGTGTCGCCCGACAGCGCGCCGTTCTACGAAGTGTTCGACGATCCGAACGAAGCATGCAAGGGCGCCGACCTCGTCACCACCGACGTGTGGACGAGCATGGGCTTCGAGGCCGAGAACGAGGCCCGCAAGCAGGCGTTCGCCGACTGGTGCGTCGACGAGGAAATGATGGGGCACGCGAACCCGGACGCCCTCTTCATGCACTGCCTGCCCGCGCACCGCGGCGAGGAAGTGACGGCCGGCGTGATCGACGGCCCGCAGAGCGTCGTGTGGGATGAAGCGGAAAACCGCCTGCACGTGCAGAAGGCGCTGATGGAATTCCTGCTGCTCGGCCGCCTCAAGCACTGACGCGCCGGCAACCCGCCAGCTCATGAAAAAAGCGCCGATCGACGATCGGCGCTTTTTGTTTGGGCGCGGGAAAAGCGGTGCTGAACCCGCGTTACAGGCAGACCGGTTCGGGCTCGAGTTCGACGCCGAAACGGGCGCGCACGTCGGCCTGGATCGCCTGCGCCAGCGCGAGCACGTCGGCCCCCGTCGCGCCGCCGCGATTGACGAGCACGAGCGCCTGGCGGTCGTGCACGGCCGCCGCGCCCAGCGCGCGCCCCTTCCAGCCGCAGCGGTCGATCAGCCAGCCGGCCGCGAGCTTGACCTGCCCGTCCGGCTGCGGATACGACACGACTTCCGGCGCGCGGGCGCGCAGCGCATCGAACTGCGCGGCATCGATCACCGGATTCTTGAAGAAACTGCCCGCGTTGCCGAGGACGAGCGGATCGGGCAGCTTCGCGCGGCGGATCGCGACGACCGCGTCGAACACGTCGCGCGCCGTGGCCGCATCGGGTGCAATGCCTCGGGCGTCGAGTTCGCGCGTGACGTCCGCGTAGCCGAGCCGCGGCGCCCACTGCTTCGGCAACCGGAACGTCACCGACACGATCGCGAACCGGCCGCGCCCTTCCCGCTTGAAGAAGCTGTCGCGATAGCCGAACGCGCAGCGCGCGGCGTCGAAACGCTCGCTGCGCCCCGTCGCCAGCTCGACCGCGACCAGCGAGTCGAAATACGCCTTCATCTCGAGGCCATATGCGCCGATGTTCTGGATCGGCGCGGCGCCGACGGTGCCCGGAATCAGCGCAAGGTTCTCGAGGCCCGCCATCCCGTGCTCGAGCGTCCACGCGACGAATGCGTGCCAGTTCTCGCCGCCGCCGGCCTCGACGTACCACGCGTCGTCGTCCTCGCGCACGACGCGGCGGCCCGCGATCTCGTCGAGCAGCACGACGCCGTCGAAGTCGCGCGTGAACACGACGTTGCTACCGCCGCCGAGCACGAGTTGCGGCAGGTTCGCGACGCGCGGGTCGCGATGGAGCGCCTCGAACTGCGACGCATGCGTGATGCGCGCGGCAAAGCGCGCGGTCGCGGCGATGCCGAACGTGTTGTGCGCGGCGAGCGGATAGTCGGAAAGCAGCGACAGGGCGGAATCGTCAGAAGGCATCGGCATTCGCGGTCACGTTCGCCCGGGCGGCGCATGGCCGGCCTTGGGCAAACGGAGGGGCATCGGTAAAATGGCAAACAGTCCGCAATTATAGCGAGTGCCCGCGCGCGAGCCGGGTGCCCGCATCTCAAGGGAGGAATGCCATGCCATCGTTCGACGTCGTTTCCGAAGCGAACATGATCGAAGTGAAGAACGCCATCGAGCAGTCGAACAAGGAAATTTCGACGCGCTTCGACTTCAAGGGCTCCGACGCGCGCGTCGAGCAGAAGGAACGCGAGCTGACGCTGTTCGCCGATGACGATTTCAAGCTCGGCCAGGTCAAGGACGTGCTGATCGGCAAGCTGGCCAAGCGCAACGTCGACGTGCGCTTCCTCGACTACGGCAAGGTCGAGAAGATCGGCGGCGACAAGGTCAAGCAGATCGTCACCGTGAAGAAGGGCGTAACCGGCGATCTCGCGAAGAAGATCGTGCGCCTCGTGAAGGACAGCAAGATCAAGGTGCAGGCGAGCATCCAGGGCGACGCCGTGCGCGTGAACGGCACCAAGCGCGACGACCTGCAGAGCGTGATCGCGATGCTGCGCAAGGACGTGACCGACACGCCGCTCGACTTCAACAACTTCCGCGACTGATCGCGGGGCGATCCGTCACGCCATCCCGCCGGGCCCGCACACGCGGCGCGCCCGGCTGCGGCCAGGTGCCGCACTTTCTCAGGCTTTCCCGCCGTCCTGCGCGCCGCCGTCCGCGGCCGCCTTCTTCTTGTCGCCGATCCGGCTCTCCTGCCCCGCGAGCAGCTTCGCAATGTTGCCGCGGTGACGCCACACGAGCAGCACGCTCATCGCCAGCACGGCCCATGCGACCGGGTTGTGGCTCGTGCCGAACAGGAACACGTCGAACACCGGCGCGAACACGGCCGCCACCAGCGCCGCGAGCGACGAATAGCGGAAGAAGAACGCGATGATCAGCCAGGTCAGCGCGGTCGCGAGCCCGAGCACCGGGTGCACCGCGAGCAGCACACCGGCCGCGGTCGCGACGCCCTTGCCGCCCTGGAAGCGGAAGAACACCGGATACAGGTGGCCGAGGAACACGGCGATCGCGACCCATGCGACCGCGACGTCCGGCAGGCCGAAGCGCCGGGCGAGCCAGACGGCAATCCAGCCCTTGAATGCATCGCCGACGAGCGTCAGGATCGCGGCTTTCTTGTTGCCGCTGCGCAGCACGTTGGTCGCGCCGGGATTCTTCGACCCGTACGAACGCGGGTCGGCCAGGCCCATCGCGCCACTGACGACGACGGCGAATGACACCGAACCGATCAGGTAGGCAACGAGGGCGGCGAGCAGGATCTGCATGCGGAGGACTCTTCTTTCAACGTATCGGTAAAGGGACGGCTGCGCGCGGCACGCCGAAACGGCGCCCATTCTACCGAACGCGCGCCGCCTGCCACGAAGGTGAAACCCTCAGTCGACACTGGCGCACTGCACGGGCTGCGCGCCGAGCAGTGACGTAAGCACGGCCGGCGCGAGGCTGACGAGGTAGCCGCGACGCCCGCCGTTCAGGTAGATCGTCGGCAGCTCGAGGATGGTCGCCTCGACGTAGACGGGCATCGCCTTGCGCGTGCCGAACGGCGACGTGCCGCCGACGAGATAGCCCGAATGGCGGTTCGCGACCTCGGGCTTGCACGGCTCGACGCGCTTCGCGCCGATCTGCCGCGCGAGGTTCTTCGTCGACACGGTGCGGTCGCCGTGCATCAGGACGATCAGCGGCTTCGCGTGTTCATCTTCCATCACGAGCGTCTTCACGACGCTGTGCTCGTCGACGCCCAGCTGGCGCGCCGATTCGCCGGTGCCGCCGTGCTCGACGTAGTCGTACGGATGCTCGCCGAACGCAACGCCGTGGCGGCGCAGCAACTGGGTCGCGGGGGTTTCGGACACATGCCTGGATTTGCTCATGGCGGCATTTTAAGGGTGAACGACCGGCGCGCGCGCGATCACGCCCTCGCGCCCCCACCGACGGTATACTCGCGGCCCGTTTTTCGCCGGGCGGCCTGCTGCGGCGCCGCAACGATTCCGTCCATCATCATTGCGGACATCGCGAAGCGCTATTGCCCGAATGGCCGATTGTGGCGCGCCCGCGGTCATGGCACGATCGTTCGCCAACCTCGTCAGCCGCCGCCCGCCCTTCTTCTGGAGACGCCATGTCCTCGTCCCTCCGTTCATCCGAGCCGCTCGACGTCGACGCACTGCTCGCCGCGCTGCCTCGCCGCATCGCCGACGTGCCCGCACGCTGGGCCGCGCAGGCGCCCGCGCATCCGGCGCTGATCGAGGACGCGCGCCGCCTGTCGTATGGCGACCTGTCGCAGGCCGTCGATGCAGCCGCCGCGCTGCTCGCCGACCTCGGCGTGCAAGGCGGCGACCGCGTGATGATCGTCGCCGAAAACTGCGTCGCGCAGATCGTGCTGCTGTTCGCGGCCGCCCGCCTCGACGCGTGGGCGCTCGTGTCGAACGCGCGGTTGTCCGCCGGCGAGCTCGACGCGATCGCCGCGCACGCGCGGCCGAAGCTGATTGCGTTCACCACCGACGCCTCGCCCGACGCGCGCACGCATGCCGAACGGCACGGTGCGACACCCGCCGGCACGCTGCCGGTCGACATCGGTGCGTGGTCGTACCACGTCGACGCGAGCGCGCCGGGCGAACCGGTCGCCGCCGACGGTGCCGCGCAATGCGCGGCGCTGATCTACACGACCGGCACGACCGGCACGCCGAAGGGCGTGATGCTGTCGCATCGTAACCTGCTGTTCATCGCGGCGACGTCGAGCACGCTGCGCCGCGTGTCGCCCGACGACGTCGTCTACACGGTGCTGCCCGTGTCGCACGTGTACGGGCTCGCGTCGGTCTGCCTCGGCAGCCTGTACGCGGGCGCGACGCTGCGGCTCGCGCCGCGCTTCTCGCCGGAAGCCGTGCGCGTCGCGCTCGCCGACGAAGGCGTCACGATCTTCCAGGGCGTGCCCGCGATGCACGCGAAGCTGCTCGAACACCTGCACACGCACGGCCACGCATGGCGCGCGCCACGCCTGCGCTTCGCGTATTCGGGCGGCTCGCCGCTCGACGCGAACCTGAAGGCGCGCGTCGAGCGCCTGTACGGCGTGCCGCTGCACAACGGCTACGGGATGACCGAAAGCAGCCCGACGATCACGCAGACGCCGCTCGACGCCCCGCGCACCGACAGCTCGGTCGGCGTGCCGATTCCCGGCGTGGAGATGCGGATCGTCGCGCCGGACGGCACCGACGTGCCGCCGGGCGAAGTCGGCGAGATTCGCGTGCGCGGGCCGAACGTGATGCTCGGCTACTACCGCAACGCGGACGCCACGCACGCGGCCGTGTCGCCGGACGGCTGGCTGAGCACCGGCGATCTCGCGCGGCAGGAGACGGACGGTGCGGTAACGATCGCGGGCCGCAGCAAGGAACTGATCATCCGGTCGGGCTTCAACGTCTATCCGGTCGCAGTCGAGCAGGTGCTGAACGCGCATCCGGACGTCGTGCAGGCGGCCGTCATCGGCCGCGCGGTCGAAGGCAACGAGGAAGTGCTCGCGTTCGTCGAACTAGTGCCCGGCGCGACGGCCGACGAAGCGGCGTTGCACGCCTGGTGTGCGGAGCGGCTCGCGCCTTACAAACGCCCCGCACACATCCGCGTACTCGACGCGCTGCCGGCCGCATCGACGGGCAAGGTGCTGAAGCACAAGCTGCGCGAGCTGGTCTGACGCGCGCGGGCCGGTGCGTGCGACTCGGCCTGCTCCGCACCGGATGCGCTAACCGCGCGGGTGGTGTTGCGCATGCAGCGTCTTCAAGCGCTCGCGTGCAACGTGCGTATAGATCTGCGTGGTCGAGATATCGCTGTGGCCGAGCAGCAGTTGCACGACGCGCAGGTCGGCGCCATGGTTCAGCAGGTGCGTCGCGAACGCGTGCCGCAGCGTATGCGGCGACAGGTGCGCGCGCACGTCCGCGTGCTGTGCGTGGCGCTTGATGATGTTCCAGAACTGCTGGCGCGTCATCCCGTCGCCGCGCGCGGTCACGAACAGCGCGTCGGCCGCGCGCGCACCGAGCAGCGCCGGCCGCGCCTCGCGCAGGTAGCGCTCGATCCACCCTTGCGCGACTTCGCCGAACGGCACGAGCCGCTCCTTCGAGCCCTTGCCCATCACGCGCACGACGCCCTCGTTGAGCCCGACCTCGACGGTCTTCAACGTCACGAGCTCGCTCACGCGCAGCCCGCTCGCATACATCAGCTCGAGCATCGTACGATCGCGCAGGCCGAGCGGCGTGCCGATGTCGGGCGCACCGAGCAACGCCTCGACCTGCGCCTCCGACAACGTCGACGGAAACCGGGCCGCCTGCTTCGCGGACGTGATCCGCAGCGTCGGGTCGGCGCTCGTGCGATGCTCGCGCACGGCCCAGCCGTAATAGCGCCGGAACACGGACAGCCGCCGGTTCGACGACGTCGCCTTGCCGTCGCTGCGCGCGGCGATGTAGCCCGTCACCATCGCTTCATCGACCGCATCGAGCGACGCGTCGTGCGTCTCGGCCAGCCATTGTGAAAACAGCACCAGATCGCGCCGGTACGCATCGAGCGTGTTGCGCGCCAGCCCGTGCTCGAGCCACAGCGCATCGCAAAACACGTCGATCGACGCGCGGCTCGCGAGCAGCGCGGGGGACACCTCGACGGCATCACCGTCGACTTCGGGGGACATCAGCGATTCACTCATCAGTACGGCACGCCTTCGTGCGCCAGCAGCCAGCGCTTCACTTTCTGGTAATAACCGTTGTCGTCGTGGTTCGCGAAGCCGCCGAGTCCGCCCGCCGCGACGACGCGATGGCACGGGATCACGAGCGGGAAGTAGTTCGCGCCGCATGCCTGGCCCACCGCGCGCGGCGCGCTGCCGATCCGCTTCGCGACCTGGCCGTAGGTCAGCACCGTGCCGGGCGGAATATCGCTGATCACGTCCCACACGCGGTGCTGGAACGCGCTGCCGACTTCGGCGAGCGGCAGGTCGAAGCGCGCCGACGCGCGCTCGAAATAACGTTCGATCTGCTTGACCGCACGCTGCGCGAGCGGCGAATCCGAATCGACCGACTTCACCGATTCGGGCAGATAGACGATCTCGCGCACCACCGCGGCATCCGTGCGGATGCCGACCTTGCCGAACGGCGCGTCGATGACTGCATTGAACATGGCCCTCTCCTGACCGATGGATGCGCGCGGCACCACCGCGCGCCGACGACACTTTACGCCGCCTTCACGCGGCACGCAGCGCCCATTCGACATGCTCGCGCACGACCGGCGACGGGTCGTCGGCCCGCGCGCGCAACGCGGCGACGATCGCGTCGCGCGCCTGCGGCGTGAGCCGGCCCGCGTCCGCGCGCAGCGCATTGCCGAGCCCGACCGCGAGATTGCGCAGCCAGCTTTCGTAGCCGATGCGCCGGATCGCACTGCCCTGCATCCGCGTATCGAATGCGTCCGCGTCCCATGCAAACAGCTCGACGAGTGTCGCGCGATCGAGGCCGTGCCGCACGTCGAAATCGGCGACGGGCGCGGCCTGCGCGAACTTGTTCCACGGGCACACGAGCTGGCAGTCGTCGCAACCGTACACGCGATTGCCGATCATCGGCCGCAGCGGCTCGGGGATGCTGCCTTTCAGTTCGATCGTCAGATACGAGATACAGCGGCGCGCGTCGACGCGGTACGGCTCGACGATCGCACCGGTCGGGCAGGCGTCGATGCAGCGCGTGCAGCTGCCGCAGTGCGCGCCGGGCGTCTCGGGCGCGGTGTCGGGGGACGTGTGCGCATCGGTCGGCAGCGGAACGTCGACGTAGATCTCGCCGAGGAAGAACAGCGAGCCCGCATCGCGCTGCAGCAGCAGCGTGTGCTTGCCGCGCCAGCCGACGCCGGCCTTCTGCGCGAGCTCGACCTCGAGCACGGGCGCCGAATCGGTGAACACGCGGTAGCCGAACGCGCCGATCTCCTGCTCGATGCGCTCGGCGAGCGTCTGCAGGCGGTTGCGCAGCACCTTGTGATAGTCGCGGCCGCGTGCGTAGATCGACACGACGGCCGCCTGCGGATCGTCGAGCCGCGCCCGTTCGCGCGCACGCCAGTCGTGCAGCGCGAGCGCACCTGGCTCGCTTTCAGCCGCGTCGGCGGCGAGCGTTTCGGCCGGCAGATAGGCGAGCCGGGCGGAGATCACGCGTCGCGTACCGGCCACAAGTTCGGCCGGACGCGCGCGTTTCATCCCATGTTTCGCCATATAATCCATTTCGCCGTGGTATCCGGCTTCCAGCCAGGCGGCGAGGCCTGCTTCGGCATCCGAGAGATCGGTATCGCTGATGCCGATCGCCCCGAAACCCAATTCGCGCCCCCACGCCCTGATGCGCGCGGCGAGCGCAGTCAACGCCGCATCGTCGAGCGCGCACGGTGCCGCACCTTCGGCACGAGTCGAAGGTCTGTCGGATGCGGCGAGTTCCGGTAATCGGTTCATCGCACTATTTTACGAGAATGCCAGCCACGCCCAGCCATCCGCCTCACGACGCCATGCTGCCCGCCCCGCTCGCGGAGCGCGTGATCGCGCTCGCCGACGAAGCGGCGACCGAGGCCTTCGGCACCCGCTTCGCGCACGCGCTCGACGCGGCGCGCACCGAGCTTGCCCGCGCGCATGCGTTCGACGGGCTGCAGATCCAGCTGGTCGGCGATCTCGGCGCGGGCAAGACGTCCCTCGTCCGCGCGATCCTGCGTGGCCTCGGCCACACGGGGCGCGTGCGCAGCCCGACCTATACGCTCGTCGAGCCGTACGCGCTCGAACGCGACGATGGGGAACTCGAGGTCTATCACTTCGATCTGTATCGTTTCAACGATCCGGCCGAATGGTCCGACGCAGGCTTTCGCGAATATTTCAATTCCAGCGCGATCTGCCTCGTCGAATGGCCACAACAGGCAGGCACGCTGCTCGGCGTACCCGATCTGGTTTTCTCGCTCGACGTGGACGGCGACGGCCGCGCCCTCACCGTCCGGGCGTACAGCGCTTCAGGAAAGGCATGTCTCGAAAGATGTTGATCAAACCGTTCCGCTCGATCGAATCGGCGGCCACCGCGACGCACAACTGGCGGCGCCGCCAGATCCTGTGCGCGGGCGCGTCGACGCTGGTGCTCGGTCTCGTCGCACCGCGGCTCGCGCGCGCGTCGTCGGTGCTCGGCGTGCGTGTGTGGCCCGCACGCGACTACACGCGCGTCACGATCGAATCCGACCAGCCGCTGCAGAATAGCCAACAGCTGCTGCAGGGTCCCGACCGTCTCGTCGTCGACCTGACCGGCCTCGACCTCGACCAGGCGCTGCGCGACCTCGTGTCGAAGATCGCGCCGAACGATCCGCAGATCCAGTCGGTGCGCGTCGGCCAGTATCAGCCGCACGTCGTGCGGATGGTGTTCGACCTGAAAGGTTCGGTGAAGCCGCAGGTGTTCACGCTGCCGCCGGTCGGCACCTACAAGTACCGGCTCGTGTTCGACCTGTATCCGGCCGTCGCGCCCGATCCGCTGTCCGACCTGATCGCGCAGACGGAACGCAAGGAGCAGGCGCTCAACGACACCGCGCGCGCGCAGCAGATGCAGCCGCCGACCACGCTGGCCGGCCCGGGTACCCCGCCGCCCGCCGCGGGTGACAACAGCGACGCGTTCTTCCAGCGCTTCGCGCAGAACACGCCGGCCACGCCGCACACGCCGCCCGCCACGCCTTCGACGCCCGCGAAGCCGGCCGTCAAGCCGCCGCCCGTCATCGCACGCCGCGACGACAGCGACGACGATGGCGACACCTACAAGTTCACCGCGCCGAAATCCGGCAAGGGCAGCACCGTTCGCCTGCTGACGGTGGCGATCGATCCGGGCCACGGCGGCGAGGATCCGGGCGCGATCGGCGGCGGCGGCACGTACGAGAAGCACATCGCGCTCGACATCGCGAAGAAGCTGCGCGCGAAGATCGACGGCGCGCCGAACATGCGCGCGATGATGACGCGCGACGCCGACTTCTTCGTGCCGCTGAACGTGCGCGTGCAGAAAGCGCGCCGCGTGGGCGCCGACCTGTTCGTGTCGATCCACGCCGATGCATTCACGACGCCGTCCGCGCGCGGCTCGTCGGTGTTCGCGCTGTCCGACCACGGCGCGACGAGCGCCGCGGCGCGCTGGATGGCGAACAAGGAGAACTCGTCCGACCTGATCGGCGGCATCAACATCAAGACGGCGGATGCGGCCGTGAACCGCGCGCTGTTCGACATGTCGACGACCGCGCAGATCCGCGATTCGCTGCGCTACGGCAACTACGTGCTGAAGGAAGTGGGCGGCATCAACAAGCTGCACAAGGGCTCGGTCGAGCAGGCCGGGTTCGCGGTGCTGAAGGCGCCCGACATTCCGTCGATCCTCGTCGAGACGGCCTTCATCAGCAACCCGGAAGAAGAGAGCCGGCTGAACGACGACGGCTATCGCGACCAGATGGCCGACGCGATCTTCCGCGGCATCAAGCGCTATTTCGCCGCGAATCCGCCGCTCGCGAAGAGCCGGATGGCCTGACGGCCGTACCCGGCCACCCCGCCCCGCCGCCGGCACGCAGTGCGTGCCGGCGCGTCACGACGCCGCGAAGCGGCGCATCAGTTTCCCGCCGAACACGTTCACCGCGAGCCCGCCCATCACGAGCGCGGTGCCGATCAGCTGCGTGCGCGTCAGATGCTCGTCGAGCAGCAGCGCCGACGACGCGAGGCCCACGATCGGCACCAGCAGCGAGAACTGCGCGACCTGCGCGGCCGGATAGCGCGACAGCAGGCGGCTCCACAGTCCGTAGCCGAGCAGCGTCGCGACGAACGCGAGATAGACGACCGCGAAGATCGACGCACCGTTCAGCCCGGCGAGCGCGGTCGCGATCCGCTGCGGCCCTTCGAACCACAGCGACAGCAGGAAGAACGGCACGGGCGGCACGAGGCTGGCCCACACGACGAGCGACACGAGGTTCGCACGGCCGACCTTCTTCGTGACGATGTTGCCGAACGCCCACATCGCGGCCGAGCAGATCGTCAGCAGGAAGCCCGCGAGCGTCATCGCGCGGCCGCCCTGCGCCGCGATCACGACGAGCCCGCCCGCGGCGATCGCGAGCCCGAGCAGGTTCTGCATGCGCAGCCGCTCGCCGAGGAACAGCATCGCGAACACGAGCGTGAAGAATGCCTGCGACTGCAGCACGAGCGACGCGAGGCCGGCCGGCATGCCGACGTACATGCCGGTGAACAGGAACACGAACTGGCCGAGCTGGATCGTCGCGCCGTACAGCACCAGCAGGCGCCATGGAATCTGCGGCCGGCGCACGAAGAACACCGCGGGCACGGCCGCGAGCGTGAAACGCAGCGCGCCGAGCAGCATCGGCGGCATGCCGTGCAGGCCGACCTTGATCACGACGAAGTTCACGCCCCACGCCAGGATCACGACCAGCGCAAGCAGCAAGTCCTTCGGGGCCATCATCGGCGTCTCCTCGATTGTCGAATGGTCGTGCACGGTGCGCTCAGGCCCTGTCGCTTTGCGCCGGGTGCCCCGAGAGGACTGCCTTCGAGGCGGAAAACCCGACGCGGCCCGGTGTTTTCCTCTGGGAAGCCGGTCAGTCTACCGGGTTTCGGCCCCCGGCCCGATACCCGCGCGGCGCACATGGAATCGGCGGCGGAGGCCAGTACAATGACCGGCATCCCCCGCCGCCCCACAGGATCCGCCATGACCGCTCCGATCAAAGCCCTGCTGAAGCCGCACGTGCGCGACATCGGCAACCTGCAGGTGCGCCGCACGCTGCCCGCGCTCGCCGCCCGCCTCGTCGGCCCGTTCATCTTCTTCGATCACATGGGGCCCGCCGCGCTGCCGCCCGGCACGGGCCTCGACGTACGCCCGCACCCGCATATCGGCCTCGCCACCGTCACCTACCTGTTCGACGGCGCGATCCTGCACCGCGACAGCCTCGGCTCGCTGCAGGAGATCGTGCCGGGCGACGTGAACTGGATGACGGCCGGCCGCGGGATCGTTCACTCCGAACGCACGCCCGACGCGCAGCGCGAACACGGCCACACCGTGCACGGGATCCAGACCTGGGTCGCGCTGCCGCGCGCGCACGAGACGACCGAGCCGTCGTTCGAGCACCATGCGGCCGACACGTTGCCGAAGCGCAACGAGGACGGCGTCGCGCTGACGGTGATCGCCGGCGATGCGTTCGGGCTGCGCTCGCCGGTCACGACGTTCTCGCGCACGCTGTACGTCGCGGCCGAATTCGCGGCCGGCGGCCGCCTCGCACTCGACGCGTCGCACGAGGAGCGCGCGGTCTACGTGGTCGACGGCGAGCTCGCGATCGACGGCACGCCGGTGCCGGCCGAGCAGATGGCCGTGCTCACGCCCGGCGCCGCGGTCACGCTGACGAGCGGCAGCGGCGCGCGTGCGATGCTGCTCGGCGGCGACAAGATCGACGGCGAGCGCTTCATCGAATGGAATTTCGTCGCCAGCAGCCGCGAGGCGATCGAGCGCGCGAAACAAGCGTGGACGCGCCAGGAAATGGGCAAGGTGCCGGGCGAGACGGAGTGGATTCCGCTGCCCGAGTCGAAGGCGCGTTGAAAAAGGGGCGCGCCGCCCCCATCCTGACGACATTCGAACGGAAGAGAACGACATGGACACCACGCTTGCCACATTCGAGAAAGACGTCATCGAGGCGTCGCTGGACGCACCCGTGCTGGTCGACTTCTGGGCGCCGTGGTGCGGCCCCTGCAAGACGCTCGGCCCGCTGCTGGAAAAGCTCGAAGGCGACTATGAAGGCCGCTGGAAGCTCGTGAAGGTCAACGTCGACGAGAACCAGGAACTCGCCGCGCACTTCCAGACGCGCAGCATCCCGCACGTGATCGCGTTCGCCGACGGGCGCCCGGTCGACCAGTTCGTCGGCGTGCTGCCCGAAGGCCAGCTGCGCGCCTTCCTCGACCGGCTCCTGCCGGCGCCCGAGGAAGCCGAACGGCGTGCCGCGCAGTATGCGATGGCCGAGGCGCGCTACGACGACGCGCTCACGCACCTCGAGGCGGCGCTCGCGCTGAACCCGGGCTTCGACGACGCCCGCCTCGATCTGATCGAACTGCTGCTCGCGAACAACCAGGTCGACGCCGCACGCGCCGAGACCGAACGCCTGTCGCCGCAGACCGTGCAGAACGGCGATCCGCGCTACCAGGCGATCAAGACCCGTTTCGACGCGCTCGACGCGACGGCCGACCTGCCGCCGACCGACGCGCTCGAAGCGCGCATCGCGGCGAACCCGGCCGACCTCGACGCGCGCTTCGACCTCGCGCAGAGCCTGATCGCGCGGCGCGCGTACGAAGGCGCGGTGGAGCAGTTGCTGGAAATCGTCACGCGCGACCGCGCGTACGGCGACGATCTCGGCCGCCGCACGCTGATCTCGGTGTTCGAGCTGGCCGGCGATCGCCCGGACCTCGTCGCCGGGTGGCGGCGCAGGCTGAGCATGGCGCTCAACTGAACGGATGGATGACCGTCCGGGCCGCAACGGCCCGGCTGCGGGGTCGCCCCGCTTGACGGCCGACGGCGCGCGTCACGCGCCGCCATGCCTCGACGACCGCGATTCGCAGCGGCTCAGCCGGCGGCCTGCGCCGCGATCGCGCGCAGCGCATGCGCGGCGGCCGCGAAGCCGAAGCTCGCGGTCACGCACACGCTCGAACCGAACCCGGCACAGTTGAGCCCCGCGACGTGCGCGGCCGCGGACGGCTCGGCGCCGTCCTCGAGGTCGCAGGCGGCCGCTTCCGGATAGATCAGCGGCTCGTCCGAATACACGGCGCTGACCTTGAAACGTGCCTTCGGCCCGCGCGGAAAGCCGTGCTGCTTGCGCAACTGCGCGCGCACCTTCGACAGCAGCGGATCCTGGATCGTCAGCGCGAGATCGTCGATCCGGATGCGCGTCGGGTCGAGCTGTCCGCCCGCGCCGCCGACCACCACGAGCGGCTGGCGCTTCGCGACGCACCACGCGATCAGCGCGACCTTCGTGCGCACGCTGTCGATCGCGTCGATCACGTAGTCGAAGCCGCCGCCGAGCAGCGCGTCGAAGTTGTCGGGCTCGACGAAATCCTCGATCCGGTTCACGCGGCACGCGGGATCGATCAGCGCGATCCGCTCGGCCATCGCGTCGACTTTCGGCTTGCCGTAATTGCCGTCGAGCGCGTGGATCTGCCGGTTCGTATTGCTTTCGGCGACGTTGTCGAGATCGATCAGCGTCAGCGTGCCGACCGCGTTGCGCGCGAGCGCCTCGGCCACCCACGAGCCGACGCCGCCGATCCCGATCACCGCGACGTGCGCGCGCTCGAACGCGGCGGCGGCCGGCGCGCCGTACAGGCGCGCCACGCCGCCGAAACGCCGCGCGCGATCCACGTCAAGCTGGATTTCCGGGGTCGGGGTAAGATCAGAGGAACTGGGCGGGGCAGCGTCGGCGACGGACATGGCAGCAAGGAAAACGTAAGTCGTGCAGCCCTCTATTTTGCCTGAACTCCCCGCTCGCACGCGCCACTGTGCACGCACGTTTCTTGCGCGTTGGCTACAATGGTTCCAGATTGAAGCGTTTGCATAACATGACGACTCTCGCCGATCTCCGCATCAATTACTCACGTGCTTCGCTCGACGAGGCCGACGTCGCCCACGACCCCTTCGCCCAGTTCGACCGCTGGTTCAAGGAGGCGCTCGCCGCCAAGCTGCCCGAGCCGAACACGATGACGCTCGCGACCGTCGGCGCCGACGGCCGGCCGTCGGCACGCATCGTGCTCATCAAGGGCGTCGACGAACGCGGGTTCGTCTTCTTCACCAATTACGAAAGCCGCAAGGGGCGCGATCTTGCCGCGCACCCGCAGGCCGCGCTGCTGTTCTACTGGATCGAGCTCGAGCGCCAGGTGCGCATCGAAGGCCGGATCGAGAAAACCAGCGCAGAAGAAAGTGACCGCTATTTCGCGTCGCGCCCGCTCGGCTCGCGCATCGGCGCATGGGCGTCGGAACAGAGCGCGGTGATCGACAGCCGCGCGACGCTCGAAGCACAGGAAAAGGCCGTCAGCGAACGCTACGGCGACAACCCGCCGCGCCCGCCGCACTGGGGCGGCTACCGCCTCGTGCCCGACTCGATCGAGTTCTGGCAGGGCCGC
The DNA here is from genome assembly GCF_017104595.1 of Burkholderia sp. Tr-20390. NCBI lineage: Bacteria > Pseudomonadati > Pseudomonadota > Betaproteobacteria > Burkholderiales > Burkholderiaceae > Burkholderia > Burkholderia sp. Tr-20390. The sequence goes on from NZ_JAAGPC010000088.1 coordinate 22,434, forward strand.
CCGTCGCGGCTGCACGACCGCCTGCTCTATACGCGCGACGCCGGTACGCCGACGGGCTGGTCGATTTCGCGCCTGTCGCCGTAAGCGCGGCGCCGGCGCACGCCGGTCGTGTCTCGTGTTGCATTCGGGCGCCCGCCTCGCAAGCGGCGGGCGCCGGTCAAGATACTTGGCTGTATTCGATTCAACGAACAAACGGAGAATCCAAATGTTCTGGGAAAAGAAGCTGGCACAGTGGGCGGACGAAGTACGGGCGAAAGCGAACATACCGGCGCGCCTCGTGCTGTGGAACGGCGATCAACTCGATTTCGGCACCTTCAGCGCGCCGCAGGTCACGCTGAAGGTCAACAGCGCGTCGGCGTTGCCGCTCCTGCTCGAACCGAGCCTCGACAATCTCGGCGAGGCGTACGTGAAGGGCAAGATCGACATCGAAGGCAAGCTGTCGGACATCATCAACATCGGCTACTCGCTCGCGCGCAGCACGGTGACGAGCGCGAGCAAGCTGGCGCGCGTGAAGCGCTACTTCAATCACTCGAAGAGCACCGACAAGAAGGCGATCCAGTATCACTACGACGTCTCGAACGAGTTCTACCAGCTGTGGCTCGACGAGAACATGGTGTACTCGTGTGCGTACTTCGAGAACGGCGACGAGGATCTCGCCACCGCGCAGATCAAGAAGATCGACCACATCCTCACGAAGATCCGGCTCCAGCCCGGCCAGCGCCTGCTCGACATCGGCTGCGGCTGGGGTGCGCTCGTGCTGCGCGCCGCGCAGAAGTTCGGCGCGCAGTGCCTCGGCGTCACGCTGTCGCAGAACCAGTTCGACCTCGCGACCGCGCGCGTGAAGGCCGCCGGGCTGGAAGACAAAATCGAGATCCGGCTGCAGGACTACCGCGAGATCGACGGGCAATTCGATCGCATCACGAGCGTCGGGATGTTCGAGCACGTCGGGCGCAAGAACCTGCCGCTCTATTTCTCGCGAATCCATGACCTGCTTGCCGACGACGGCATCGCAATGAACCACGGGATCACGTCGACCGACGCGGAAAGCGGCGAGACGGCACTCGGCGGCGGCGAGTTCATCGATCGCTACGTGTTCCCGGACGGCGAGCTGCCGCACATCAGCCTCGCGCTGGAAGCCGCGCAGCGCGGCGGGCTCGAAGCGATTGACGTCGAAAGCCTGCGCCGGCACTATGCCCGCACGCTCGATATCTGGACGGAAAACTTCGAGGCGAAGGCCGACGCCGCGCGACAACTCGTCGACGACGAAAAATTCCGCATCTGGCGCGTGTACCTCGCCGGCTGCGCGTATGCGTTCGAGCACGACGACGTGTCGATCTTCCAGATCGTGTGCCGCAAGGCCGGGCAGAGCGCGAAAACGCTGCCGTGGTCGCGGCGCTATATGTACGAACACGCGCTGCCGCGCTAGGCGGCGCTTCACGCTGGGCATGCATGGGTGACGGCAGGACGCGGCGCAAGGCGCCGCCGGAACGACAGCAGCACGACGACGCGAACACGCCGCACGCCGACGGGCAATTCGACCTGTTCGGCGTGCCGGCCGACCCTGCACGCGCGTCGCCCGAGAACGATGGCCCGCCCGCCGACACCGACGAACATGTGAGCCCGGGCGCACCTGACGACGCGCAGCCGGCACCGCGCCCTCGCACCCACGCTCGTTCTTCAGACGAAACACCGCCCGCCGCTTCCGGCCTGCTGTGGGACGAGCCGTCCCTGCCAGCCGAGCCGCCGAAGAAGGGCCGGCGCCGGCGCGGCGTGCTGCCCGCGCCGATCACACCGGATGTGGCCGATGCGGCGGCCGGCCTGCCGCCGAACGTCCGGCTCGGCACGTCGTCGTGGTACTTCCCCGGCTGGGACGGCATCGTCTACGACGGCGATTTCGCGCAGACCAAGCTGTCGCGCGAAGGGCTCGAAGCGTACGGTGCGCATCCGCTGCTGAAGAGCGTGAGCCTCGACCGGTCGTTCTATGGCCCGCTATCGGTGGCCGACTACCTGCGCTATGCGCAGCAGGTGCCCGACGATTTCCGCTTCGTCGTGAAGGCGCCGGCTTCCGTGACCGATGCGGTGATCCGCGGCCGGCGCGGCGAACCGTCGGGACCGAACCCGACTTTCCTCGACGCGGATCTCGCGACCCGCGAATTCGTGCAGCCGTGCGTCGAAGGGCTCGGCCGGAAAGCCGGCGTGCTCGTGTTCCAGTTCTCGCCGTTGCCCGACCAGATGCTTGCCCGGCCGGCCGAACTGATCGACCGGCTGGCCACTTTCTTCGCGGCGTTGCCGCCGCTGCCGACGGAAGCCGACGGCACCCGCTATGCGATCGAGATTCGCGACGCGAGCCTGCTCACGCCGCGCTTCATCCGCGCGCTCGCCGCGCTCGGCGTGCGCTACTGCGTCGGCCTGCACGCGCGGATGCCCGACCCGCTGCGCCAGGCGGCCGCGCTCGCGCTGCTCGACGGCGACGCGCCGGGCCCGCTGATCGTGCGCTGGAGCCTGCACGGCGGCTTCAAGTACGAACAGGCGAAAGCGAAGTACGAGCCGTTCGACAAGCTCGTCGACGAGGATCCGGCCACGCGCTCGGCGCTTGCCGAACTGGCCGCGCGCTATGCGCTGGCCGGGCAGCCGGTGATCATCACGATCAACAACAAGGCGGAAGGCTCCGCGCCGCTGTCGTGCATCGCGCTTGCGCGCGAGATCGCCGCCGCGTGCGCGCAGTGGCGCAACGAGGCGGCTTGATACCCGCTTGATACCCGCTTGATACCGGCTAGATACCGGCTAGATACCGGCTTGCGCCGGCCGCGGTCACGACGCTTACGCGCCGCGCAGCGACTTCAGACGGTGCGAGAACTTCTGCCGGAATTTCGCGAGCTTCGGCCCGATCACGACCGAGCAGTAGCCCTGCCCCGGGTTGCGCGCGTAATAGTTCTGGTGATAATCCTCGGCCGGCCAGTAGTTGCCGTCGAGCGGCACGACCTGCGTGACGATCGGCTGCCCGAACACCTGCTCGCGCTCCAGCTCGCGGATCACGTCGAGCGCCGTGTCGCGCTGCGCGTCCGAATGGGTGAACACGACCGAACGGTACTGCGTACCGACGTCGTTGCCCTGCCGGTTCAGCTGGGTCGGATCGTGCGTTGCAAAGAAGATCTCGAGGATTTCGCGATAGCCGATGCGCGCCGGATCGAACGTCACGTTGACGACTTCCGCGTGGCCCGTATCGCCTTCGCAGATGTCGCGATAGCCGGGATTGCGCGTATGGCCGCCCGCGTAGCCCGACTGGACGGCCGTCACACCGTCGACGTCGAGAAACACCGCCTCCGTGCACCAGAAACACCCACCGCCCAATGTCGCGGTTTCAAGCATCTCGTTCACCATGAAATCAGTCCCTCGTTGATGTCGGCAGCCGGCACGCATGCGCCGGCGCCACCGTTCCGCCTCGCCGCTGCCCACCCGCGTGCGGGTCGCAACGGCACGTCGGCAAGTATCTCACTCGCGCGCGAACCTGACAGAGTGCACAGGTGCCGCGCGCGACCAGCCGCCCGTTTTCTCGACTACACTTAGGCACGCACGAGCGCGGCGGCAAACCCGCTGGCTCGCGCAACGTGCCCGATGCATGCCCGACCCTGATGCAAACATCATCTGCCGGAACTTCGCTATGCATGCCTTAACAGACCTCGCCCGCGTCACGCGTCCGGCCGTCGCCGCGTCGCGGGCCGCGGCTTCGATTGCATCACCTCCTTGCCATGCATCCGTCTCGCTCCGCGCGCGGCGATCCGGCACACCGCTTCTTTCCGCTTTCACGATCTGATGCACGGCGTCGCACGCTCATCGACGCGTGCGTCCGCCTGCCGATCGCTCCCGCCGGCGTGATGCGCGCCGTGCGGCAACCCCGACTCGCACGCCCGCAACGAACGGCCGTGCGACCCCGATCCGACACCATCGAGAGGGCATCACCATGAGCATGCGGCCTGACCCGACGTTTCACGCTTCACCCGAGCTTGCGATGCAGGCACCGGCGGAGGAGTTTGCCTATACGTTGTTGCTGAGCCCCGATTTTTCCAGACCCGACGCGCTCGCCGTGATCGACGTGAAGCCTGGCTCGTCGACCTACGGAAAAATCGTGCACACGGTGACGATGCCGAACACCGGCGACGAGTTTCACCACTTCGGCTGGAATGCCTGTTCGTCGTCGCTGTCGCCGTTGACCGGCCACGCGTTCCTCGAACGCCGCTTCCTGATCATCCCGGGCCTGCGCTCGTCGCGCATCTACGTGATCGACACGAAGCCGCATCCGACGCAGGCGCGCATTCACAAGATCATCGAGCCCGACGAGATCTCCTCGAAGACCGGCTATTCGCGGCCGCACACCGTTCATTGCGGGCCCGAGGGCATCTACGTGAGCACGCTCGGCGGCGCAGGCAAGGACGGCACCGACGGCGCGCCCGGCATCTTCATCATGGATTGCGAGACCTTCGACGTGCTCGGCCGCTGGGAGATCGACCGCGGCCCGCAGGACAAGCACTACGACTTCTGGTGGAACCTGCCGCGCGACTACATGGTGTCGAGCGAATGGGCGCTGCCGCCGCAATTCGAGAACGGGATCGTGCCGGAGGACCTGCTCGCGAACAAATACGGGCATCGCCTGCATTTCTGGGACCTGCGCGCGCGGCGCAACGTGCAGACGATCGATCTCGGCGCGCAGCACCAGATGGCGCTCGAGGTGCGGCCCGCGCACGACCCGGCGCGCGAATACGGGTTCGTCGGCGTCGTGGTCGACACGACCAATCTCGAAGGCTCGATCTGGACCTGGTGGCGCGAAGACGGCAAGTTCCATGTGAAGAAGACCGCAACGATCCCGGCCGAGCCGGCCGCGGCCGACGAACTGCCGCCGCTACTCAAGGGATTCGGCGCGGTGCCGCCGCTCGTGACCGACATCGACCTGTCGCTCGACGATCGCTTCCTCTACGTGTCGTGCTGGGGCACCGGCGAGATGCGTCAGTACGACGTGTCGGACCCGCACAACCCGGTGCTCGCGGGGTCGGTCCGGATCGGCGGCATCGTGCGCCGCGCACCGCACTCGAACGGCCGCACGTTCGCGGGCGGCCCGCAGATGGTCGAGATCAGCCGCGACGGGAAGCGCGTGTACTGGACCAACTCGCTGTATTCGACGTGGGACGACCAGTTCTATCCGGACGGCGTGCCGGGCGCGCAGGTGCTCGCGCATGTGGGGCCGGAAGGCGGACTGAAGCTCGCCGACGATTACTGGGTCGAGTTCCCCGACGGCTATCGCGCGCACCAGATCCGGCTCGAAGGCGGCGACTGCTCGACCGACTCGTTCTGCTATCCGTCGGTCAAGCGTTGAACGCCGGCTTTCACGCCCCGTTCGCGCTGTGGGCGGCCGTGCTCGCGAGCGGGGTGTATCACGGGCTCAACCCCGCGATGGGCTGGCCGCTCGCGGTGTCGAACGCGCTGATGACGCGCCGCGGCGGCGCGCTCGTCGCGGCGCTCGGCTATCTCGCGCTCGGCCATGCGCTCGCCGTGTTCGCGGTGATGCTGCCGTTCGGGCTGCTCGCCGCGCTGCTCGCGTGGCAAACGGCGATCCGGATCGGCGCGAGCGCGCTCGTGATCGGCTTCGGCGCCGTGCTGCTGATCCGGCGCCGGCATCCGCGGGCGCTTGCGCGGATTCCGCCCGCGCGGCTCGGCCTGTGGTCGTTCGCGGTCGCGATCGCGCATGGCGCGGGGCTGATGCTGGTGCCGATCTACCTCGGGCTGTGCGGGCTAGACCCGGACGCCGGCCACCGTGCGGCGGCCACGCTCGTCGATGCGCATCTCGGAATGGCGCTCGTCGTCGCGGCCGTGCATGCCATCGCGATGATTGGCGCCGGCGGCGGGCTCGCGTGGCTCGTGTACCGCTATCTCGGGCTGAAGTTCGTATCGCGAAGCTGGTTCAATCTCGACGCGGTGTGGGCGTCGAGCCTGATCGTGACGGGCGCGTTGTCGCTGAGGCTGGCGGCGGCGTGATAGGGCGGAGGGACCTGCGGCCGATGTCGAGCACGGGTGCCGGGCGGCACGGCGGCCCCGCACAAAAAACGCGACGGAACGGCCGTGCCGGCAGCGTGCCATCGCGCATCCGGCCGCGCGCCGCAGTGTTCGCTACGTCACCCTGCCCCCGCAATGCGCCGTCCGGCCGGGCCCGGCGGCCCCGATTCCGCTAAAATCGGGCCATGCGCACCCCTTCCCCCTCGACCGCCTTGTCGCCTTTCGTCCGCCGTGCCCGCCCCACCCGCGTCGCGCCGCGCCCGCCCGTCTCGTTCCGGATGGCCGCGCGATGAGCCACGCCAATCCCCCGGATTTCGACTCGGCCGCCTTCCGGCAAGCCCTCGGCCAGTTCGCCACGGGCGTGACGGTGATCACGACGCGCGCGCCGTCCGGCCAGCTGATCGGCATCACCGCCAGCTCGTTCAACTCGGTCTCGCTCGATCCGCCGCTCGTGCTGTGGAGCCTCGCGCACAAATCGGCGTCGACGCCCGTGTTTCGCGGCAACAGCCATTACGTGGTGAACGTGCTCGCGGCCTCGCAGCTCGACCTGTGCAAGCGCTTCTCGACCTACAAGGGCGACCGCTTCGAAGGGATCGCGCATGCGGCCGGCAACTCGGGGATGCCCGTGCTCGACGGCGCGCTCGCGTGGTTCGAATGCCACAACCGCAGCCGCTACGATGAAGGCGACCACGTGATCTTCGTCGGCGAAGTGGAGCGCTGCGGCGTGCGCATGGAATCGGACACGGCGCCGCCGCTCGTGTTCCACGGCGGCGGCTTCCACGGCCTTACACCGCTTTGATCGCCCCCGTGCGCGCCAGCCCGACCGGCGCGCCGGCTTCATCCTTCAGCGTCTGCAGCACGATGTTGGAACGGATGTCCATCACGCCCGGCGCCTTGTAGAGCCGGTTCAGCACGAAATCCGAATAGTGCTTGAGGTTGTGCGCGAGCACGCGCAGCAGGTAGTGGCTCTCGCCCGTCACGACGAACGCGCCGACCACCTCCGGCCATTCGCGCAGCGCTTCCGCGAAGCGCTCGTGCCATTGATTCTCTTCGTTGCGCATCGACACCTGAACGAACGCCTCGAGCTCGAAGCCGAGCTTCTCGCGGCTCAGGCACGCGCGATAGTGCTCGATCACGCCCTGCTCCTCGAGCAGGCGCATGCGGCGTAGACAGGCGGACGGCGAAAGCGAAATCCGTTCCGCCAGGTCGAGATTGCTGATTCTGCCCTCTTCCTGCAGTACCGCCAGAATCCGGCAGTCGGTGGCATCGAGCGTGATCGCGTGCATTTTTGGTCCCCGTTTTCCCTCTGAGTCGAATTATCTGCCAATCCGGCGGATTGTCCATGTTTATTTCGCAAGCACTTTCTGCGAGCGTCCACCTATCATTCGAAGGATCGACTCACCGAATCGTCATGCCATGGACACCCTCTGGGACATCTCGCCGCCCGTCAGCCCCGCCACCCCCGTGTGGCCGGGCGATACGCCGGTTTCCGTCGAACGCGTGTGGCGGATGGAGGCCGGCTCGCCGGTCAACGTCGCGCGCCTGACGCTGTCGCCGCACACGGGCGCGCACTGCGACGCGCCGCTTCACTACGACGCCGACGGCGCGCCGATCGGCGCCGTGCCGCTCGACACCTACCTCGGCCCGTGCCGCGTGATCCATTGCATCGGCGCATCGCCGGTCGTGCAGCCGGCCGATGTCGCGGCCGCGCTCGACGGCGTGCCGCCGCGCGTGCTGCTGCGCACCTGTGCGCGCGCCAGCGTCGATGAGTGGGACAGCCACTTCTGCGCGGTCGCGCCCGAGACCGTCGACCTGCTCGCCGCGCATGGCGTGAAGCTGATCGGCATCGACACGCCGTCGCTCGACCCGCAGGAATCGAAGACGATGGATGCGCATCACCGCGTGCGCGCGCACCGGATGGCGATCCTCGAAGGCATCGTGCTCGACGACGTGCCGCCCGGCGACTATGAACTGATCGCACTGCCGCTGAAATTCGCGACGCTCGACGCGAGCCCCGTGCGCGCGGTGCTGCGCGCGCTGCCCGCGCGTGCTTCCTGATTATCCCGACTGACAACCCCACATCATGATCAAGACCCGTGAAGACGCGCTCGCGCTCGACCGCGACGATCCGCTCGCCCCGCTGCGCGACCAGTTCTCCCTGCCCGACGGCGTGATCTACCTCGACGGCAACTCGCTCGGCGCGCAGCCGCGCGCCTCGGCCGCCCGTGCGCAGCAGGTGATCGGCGCCGAATGGGGCGAAGGCCTGATCCGCAGCTGGAACACGGCCGGCTGGTTCGCGCTGCCGCGCCGTCTCGGCGACAAGCTCGCGACGCTGATCGGCGGCGCGCCCGACGAGACGGTCGTGACCGATACGATCTCGATCAACCTGTTCAAGCTGCTGTCGGCGATGGTGCGCCACCAGGCCGAGCGCGCGCCGGAGCGCCGCGTGATCGTGTCGGAGCGCTCGAACTTCCCGACCGACCTGTATATCGCGCAGGGGCTGATCGAGCAGCTCGGCGGCGACTACGAACTGCGCCTGATCGACGACCCGGCCGACCTGCCCGGCGCGCTCGGCGCGGACACGGCCGTCGCGATGATCACGCACGTGAACTACCGCACCGGCTACATGCACGACATGCCGGCCGTCACGCAGCTCGTGCACGACGCAGGCGGGCTGATGCTGTGGGATCTCGCGCACTCGGCCGGCGCGGTGCCGGTCGACCTGAACGGCGCGCGCGCGGACGGCGCGGTCGGTTGCACGTACAAGTACCTGAACGGCGGCCCCGGTTCGCCCGCCTTCGTATGGGTGCCGCAGCGCCATCACGCGCACTTCTCGCAGCCGCTGTCCGGCTGGTGGGGCCACCGCGCACCGTTCGCGATGCAGCCGGGTTTCGCGCCCGATCCGGGCATCGCGCGCTTCCTGTGCGGCACGCAGCCGATCGTGTCGATGTCGATGGTCGAATGCGGGCTCGACGTGTTCCTGCAGACCGACATGCACGCGATCCGCCGCAAGTCGCTCGCGCTGACCGATGCGTTCATCGCGCTCGTCGAGGCACGCTGCGCGGGCCTGTCGCTGAAGCTCGTCACGCCGCGTGCGCATCACCAGCGCGGCTCGCAGGCGAGCTTCGAGCATCCGCACGGCTACGAGGTGATGCAGGCGCTGATCGCACGCGGCGTGATCGGCGACTATCGCGAGCCGTACGTGCTGCGTTTCGGCTTCACGCCGCTCTATACGCGCTTCGCCGACGTGTGGGATGCCGTCGAGACGCTGCGCGACATCCTCGCCACCGACGCGTGGAAGGCGCCTGAGTTCGCCGAACGCGGCGCGGTGACCTGATCGGCCTTGCCCGGCGCGCGCAAGCCGCGCGCCGCGCCCCGTCATTCAAATCTGGAGAAAGTCGTGAATTCTGGTCATATGCAGCCACCCGGCGACGACGCGCCGGCGGGCTGCCCGTTCTCGGGCGCACGCGCCGCGCATTCGGCCCAAGCAGCCCCGGCCGCGCACGAAGCGTCGCACGTGCCCGGCGATGCCGGCTGGCACAACGCGCAGCTCGATTTCTCGAAGTCGATGAGCTACGGCGACTACCTGTCGCTGAATTCGATCCTCGACGCGCAGCATCCGCTGTCGCCCGATCACAACGAGATGCTGTTCATCATCCAGCATCAGACGAGCGAGCTGTGGATGAAGCTTGCGCTGTTCGAACTGCGCGGCGCCCTCGACGCGGTGCGCACCGACGCGCTGCCGCCTGCGTTCAAGATGCTCGCGCGCGTGTCGCGGATTCTCGAGCAACTGGTGCAGGCCTGGAACGTGCTGTCGACGATGACGCCGTCCGAGTATTCGGCGATGCGGCCGTATCTCGGGCAGTCGTCGGGTTTCCAGTCTTATCAGTATCGGCAGCTCGAATTCCTGCTCGGCAACAAGAACGTGCAGATGCTGCAGCCGCATGCGCACCGGGCCGACATCCTCGAACAGGTGCGTGCAACGCTCGAAGCGCCGTCGTTCTACGACGAAGTCGTGCGCCTGCTCGCGCGGCGCGGCTTCCCGATCGCGGCCGAGCGGCTCGAGCGCGACTGGACGCAGCCGACCCGGCACGACGAGACGGTCGAAGCCGCGTGGCTCGAGGTGTACCGTCATCCGCAGCAGCACTGGGAGCTTTACGAGATGGCCGAGGAACTCGTCGATCTCGAGGATGCGTTCCGCCAGTGGCGCTTCCGTCACGTGACGACCGTCGAGCGCATCATCGGCTTCAAGCAGGGCACGGGCGGCACCAGCGGCGCGCCGTACCTGCGCAAGATGCTCGACGTCGTGCTGTTCCCCGAGCTCTGGCACGTGCGCACCACGCTGTAACGCGCGTCCCGCCCCGGCCCGCCCGCCGTCACGACGACGTGCGGGCCAGCTCCTCCCCTTCGCGCGGCTGCACGGCCGCGCGCGACAGTCGCGGAATGTGCCGTCGCACGACGAGCAGCGCGACGCAGACAATGCCCATCGCGATCGCCAGCATCGTCAGATAGGCCGTGGCGCCGCCCGTGGTGATCACGACCGCGCCCGCGAACGCGCTGAGGATCGCGCCGAGCCGGCCGAACGCGAGCGCGCTCGCGGTGCCCGTCGCGCGCACGGCCGTCGGGTAGATGTACGCGCAGAGCGCATACATCGTCGACTGCACCGCGTTGACGAACAACCCGTGCAGGCCGAGCCCGACGATCAGCCAGCCCGTGTGGCGGCTCGCATCGACACCCATCAGCCACACCGCGCTCGCCGCGCCGCCGATACTGCACAGCACGAGCGGCCAGCGCGACCCGGCATGCGCGATCGTCCATGCGCACAACAGCGCGCCGATCACGCCGCCGAGGTTGTACGCGGTGAGCCCCGTCCCCGCCACCGACACGCTCAGCCCGCTCGCCGCCAGCATCGTCGGCAGCCAGCTGAACGCCGCATACACGGCAAGCAGGCACATGAAGAACGCACACCACAGCGCGATCGTGTCGCGCGCCTGGCCGCTCGCGAACAGCGCGCCGAAGCCGCCGCGGCCGCCTGCCGCGCGTGCGTCCCGCAGATCGGTGAAGGCGGTGCCCGGCGCGACGGGCCGCTCCATCCGCGCAAGCAGCGCGCCGAGTTCCGGCCAGCGCGCGGGGCGCCGCGCGAGATAGCGCGGCGATTCGGGCAGCGCACGCACGAGCACGAAGCCGAGCACGAGCGGCAACGCGCCGCCCGCGAAGAACAGCCCGCGCCAGCCGTAGCGCGGCAGCACCTCATGCGCGAACAGGCCGGCCAGCATCCCGCCGAGCGGCACGCAGACGATCGTCGCGGTCACCATCATCGTGCGACGCCGCGCGGGCGTGTATTCGGCCGTCATCGTCGTGGCCGTCGGCAAGGCGCCGCCGATCCCGAGGCCTGCGACGAAGCGCAGCACCGCGATCGCCGTGACGTCCGGTGCGAAGCCGATCGCGCAGGTCGCGATGCCGAACAGGAACACGCTGCCGATCACGGCCTGGCGGCGGCCGAAGCGGTCCGCGACGATTCCCGCGCACGCACTGCCGATGCCCATCCCGACCAGCCCGGCCGCCACCGCCGGCGCGAACGCGCCACGCGTGATGCCCCATTCGCGGATCAGCACCGGGATCGCGAAGCCGATCAACTGGCCGTCGAAGCCGTCGAGCACGATCGCGAGCGCGGCGAGCAGCACCACGCAGCGCTGCATCGTCGTGAACGGCCCGTCGTCGAGCGTCGCGCCGATGTCGACGGACGCAGGCAACAATCCGTCGCGCGTGCTCATGCGACCTCCCGTGCGCCGCGCTCAGGCGGCAACATGCGCGAGCAGCGCGCGGCAAGACAACGGCATTCGATGGCGTTCATGGCGTCTCCGGTTGCCCGGGCTGGCGCGGTGGCGCGTGCCCGGATCTCGTGCTGCGCAGGCGGCCGGCGTCGACGCATCGGCGCCGCCTCCGGTGTCTCGTCCAACCTGTCCCGATCCGGCGCCGTCGCCTGCGCGCGACGCGCTCGTCTCGTCGTGCGGCGCAAGCCGCGCCGCCCGCCTGATGCTCAGTTCACCCGCGCGTCGATCAGCCGGACCAGCGCGAGCAGCGTTTCCGCATGCGGCACCGCGACGCCCGCTTCGCGCGCGGCCGCGACGACCTTGCCGCTGATCGCGTCGATTTCCGTGCGGCGGCCCGCGAGCACGTCCTGCAGCATCGACGGGCGATGGCCGCGATGCGCGTGGATCGCATGCTCGACGTTGCGCGCGATGCGCTCGCCGTCGACCGCGATGCCCTTCGCGCGGGCGACGGCGGCCACCTCGGCTGCAATCGCGAGGGCAAGCCGCGGCCCGTCGTGATGGTTGCCGAGCTGGTCGACCGTGCAGCCCGTCGCCGCGCACAGCGTGTTGAGCGCCGCGTTGAACGCGACCTTTTCCCAGATCGCGGCCCACACGTCGGCGTCCAGCGTGCACGCGAGCCCCGCGCGCGACAGCGTATCGGCCACCGTCGCCGCGAACGGGCGTGCCGCGCCGTCGGCCGTCATCATGCGGATCGCGCCCGCGCCGTGCGAGCGCACGTGCGCCGGCCCCGCCGCGTCGGCCGGCCACGTCGTCACGCCGACCAGGATGCGTTCGAGCGGCACGAACGCATTCAGCGTCTCGACATTGCCGAGCCCGTTCTGCAGCGTCAGCACGTGCGTGTCCCGCTCGAGCAGCGCGCGCACGCCGTCGAGTGCGGCACGCGTATGCAGCGACTTCGTGAAAACGATCAGCAGGTCGAATGATGCATCGGGCGATGCGGCCGCAGCCGCATTCGCCGCTTCCGGCCGCACGGCCTGCAACGTCCGGATACACCGCTCACCACGATCGTCATCGATGCGCAACCCATCGCGGCGAATCGCATCGAGATGCGCATCGTTCACGTCGATCAGCGTGACGGCCTCGCCGCTTTCGGCCAGCCGCCCGCCGAACAGCGAGCCCATCGCGCCGGCACCCAGAATCGCAATCCTCATCGTCGTCGGCCTCGTCAGAACGGATAGTGGCGCGGTGCGGTCTGCACGGTGATCCAGCGCAGGTCCGTGAACGCCGCGATGCCGGCCTGGCCGCCGAAGTGGCCGAAGCCGCTGTCCTTCACGCCGCCGAACGGCATCTGCGCCTCGTCGTGCACGGTCGGACCGTTCACGTGGCAGATGCCCGATTCGATGCGGGCCGCGACGCGCATCGCACGCGCGACGTCGCGGCTGAACACGGCCGACGACAGCCCGAACGCGTTGTCGTTCGCGCAGCGGATCGCGGCGTCCTCGCCATCGACGCGCACGATGCCCTTCACCGGGCCGAACGACTCCTCCGCATAGATGCGCATCGCCGGCGTCACATGGTCGAGCAGCGTGGCCGGGAACAGCGTGCTGTCGGCCTTGCCGCCGCACACGAGCGTCGCGCCGTGCGCGAGCGCGTCGTCGATCAGCGCGTTGCAGCGCTCGACGGCCTTCATGTCGACCAGCGAACCGAGCACGACGGGCCCCTGGCGCGGATCGCCGAGCGGCAGCGACGCGGCCTTGTCGGCGAGCTTCGCGACGAACGCATCGGCAATCGACGCGTCGACGACGATGCGTTCGGTCGACATGCAGATCTGCCCGGAATTCGCGAACGCGCCGAACGCGGCCGCCGCGACTGCCGCATCGAGATCGGCATCGTCGAGCACGACGAACGGCGCCTTGCCGCCGAGCTCCAGCACCGACGGCTTCAGGTGGCGCGCACAGGCTTCGGCGACGATCCGGCCGACGCGCGTCGAGCCCGTGAAATTCACGCGGCGCACGGCCGGATGCGCGATCAATGCATCGACGATGGCACCCGCGTCCTCGGGCGCGTTCGTCACGAAATTGACGACGCCCGGCGGCAGCCCGGCTTCCTGCAGCGCCTCGACGATCAGCCCGTGCGTGACGGGGCACAGCTCCGAGCCCTTCAGCACGACGGTGTTGCCGCACGCGAGCGGCAGCGCGAGCGCGCGCGTCGCGAGGATCACCGGCGCATTCCACGGCGCGATGCCGAGTACGACGCCGGCCGGCTGCCGCACGCCCATCGCGAGCGAACCGGGCACGTCGGACGGGATCAGCTCGCCGCCGACCTGCGTGGTCAGCGACGCAGCCTCGACGAGCCCGCTCGCGGCAAGCTGCACGTTGAAGCCGGCCCACAGCGCGGACGCGCCCGTCTCCGCCGCCATCGCGGCGACGAACTGCTCGTGCTTCGCTTCGAGCGCGGCGGCCGCCTTCAGCAGCAGCGCGCGGCGGGCGCCGGGGCCGAGCGCGGCCCAGCCGGGAAACGCGCGGGCGGCCGCGTCGGCCGCCGCGCGCGCATCGTCGACGGTGCACGCGGGCGCTTCGGACGCGACTTCGCCGTCAAGCGGGTTGCGGCGCGCGAAGGTCGCGCCGCTGGATGAGTGACGGCGTTCGCCGCCGATCAGCATCGATACGGTTTGCATGGAATCTCCGGAAGGACGCGCATTGCGCATCACATCATTCAGGCAATCTCGACTTCAACGACGACCGGCGTCGCGGCGCGCAGTGCATCGGTCAGCGTGTCGCGCAGGTGTGCGGCATCGGTCACGCGCACGCCTCGGCAGCCCATCCCTTGCGCGAGCGCGACGAAATCCAGGTTCGGCAGATCGGTGCCTTGCACGGGGTCGTCCGGGCTGAAGCCGAACACCGGCGCGAAATCCTGCAACGCCGCGTAGCGACAATTGTTCAGGATCACGAACGTGATCGGCAACTTCAGTTGCGCGGCGCTCCACAAGGCCTGGATCGAATACAGGCTCGACCCGTCGCCGATCAGCCCGATCACGCGCCGGCCCGGGTGCGCGAGCGCGACGCCGACGGCGGCCGGCATCCCGTAGCCGAGGCCGCCGCTGTCCATCGTGTAGAAGGTGCCGCTGTGCGTGAACGGCAGGTGTTCCTGCATCACGGGCCGCGCGCTCGGCGCTTCCTCGACGACGATGTCGTGCGCGTCGCGCACGTCGGCGAGCGTCTGCAGCGCGAACGCGACCGACATGCGCTCGCCGGCGGCCGGCGGTTCGACGCGCGCACGCGGCGGCCGC
>NZ_JAAGPC010000089.1:0-37319 GCF_017104595.1 Burkholderia sp. Tr-20390
TCCACGAGATCGTGCGCGCGTCGCCGCCGAGCGCGACCTTCGTCGCGCCGGCCACCGACGTGCTCTCGTAGGTGCGCGAGAAACGCTCGACCGCGAGCAGGCCGAGCGCGTTCGACGTCGTGGTCTGCCATGCACCCTGGCGCTGCAACGCGAGCAGGCCGGCCGTCACGCGCGGCATCTCGTCCTTCCAGGCCGGGTCGCCGGCGAATTCCAGCGCGAGCCGTGCCGCGTTGGTCTCGTTGCTGGTCATCAGCCACCACAGGTCGTCGTCGCGGGCGGTCGAGAACACGAGCTGCGTGCCCTGGTACGTCAGGCGGGCCCGCAGGATCTGTTCGACCTGCGCGCGCTTCTCGTCGCGTTGCGGGATGTCCTTCACGCGCGTCAGGATCGCGTGATAGTCGATCACCGCGGAAGTCGGCCACTGGTTCGGCGCGATCTCGATCGAGCCGAGCATGCGGCCCTGCGCGGCGCCGTAGCGCGACAGCGCCTCGATCGCGGCCAGCTTGCGCAGGTCGCGGTCCTGGCGCGGCGCCCACGGGTTGCGTTCGAGGCGGCCGTCGACGAAGCGCGCGAGCCCGGCCTCGAGCTGCGTGCGCAGGTCTTCCGGCAGCGCGAAGCGCGGGTCGAGACGGCTCGCCTCGTCGGACACCACGAGCAGGTACGACGACAGCGTCGCGCTGCCGGCATGCGAATCGTCGGACGACGGCGGGAAGTAGCTCGCGAGCCCGTCGCTGTCGAGATACACGGGCATGCGTGCGATCAGCGCCTGCCATTGCGCGGGGTCGCGCAGGCCGATCGCGCGCGAGGTCTGCTGTTCGAGGCAGCGGTACGGATAGCGCTCGAACCAGCGCTTCACGCCGGGCAGCCCGTCGGCAAGCTTCGACTGCAGCGACACGGCGATGCCGCCGCGCGGCAGGCCTTGCGCGTTGTTCGCGGCGCCGGCCGGGGAGGCGATCGGCACCGTCAGCGTGCCGTCGACTTGCGCGAGGGTCGCCTGCTGGACCGTGACCGGCAGCGCGGGCACGACCTTCTGCGCGACCGCCAGCGCGTCGGACGCGCGCTTGCCGCCTTGCTCGGCTGCTTCGATGCGCCAGTTCAGCGCACCGGCCGCGTCGAGCGCCTGCTCGGGCACGGTGATCGTCCATGCGACCTCGGTGGCCGCGTTGGCCGCGAGCGAGACGGTTTGCGGCGCGACGTCGAGGCCCGTCACGCGCGGCGTCACGACGACCTGCATCGCGCGGTCGGTCGTGTTGCGCAGCGTGACCTGCGCGCGGAACGCGTCGCCTTCGCGCACGAGCGGCGGCAGGCCGGAAATCAGCTGCAGATCCTGCGTGCTGCGGATCGACGTGCTGCCGGTGCCGAAGCGGTCGGGACCGACTGCCGCGATCGCGACGATCCGGAAGCGCGTGAGCGCGTCGTTCAGCGGCACCTCGACGGTCGCGCTGCCATTGGCATCCAGCGTCACGCGCGGATTCCACAGCAGCAGCGTGTCGAACAGCTCGCGCGTCGGCGCGCTGCCGCCACCGCCGCCCGCGGGCACGGCCTTGCGGCCGAAGTGGCGGCGGCCGACGATTTCCATCTGCGCCGTGGATGTCTCGACGCCGTACGCGCGTCGCCGCAGCATCGCGTCGAGCAGGTCCCAGCTGTTGTTCGGCATCAGTTCGAGCAGGGCTTCATCGACGGCCGCGACCGCGATCTGCGTGCCGGCCGGCGCGGGCTGGCCGTTCGGCAGCGTGACCTTCACGTGCGCCTGCGCCTTGCTGCGCACCGTGTAGCGGGTCGCGTCGGTCGTCACGGTCACGCCGAGACGGTGCACGCCCGTGCCGACCTTGATTTCGCCGAGACCGTAGCGGAACGCGGGCTTCGACAGGTCGACGAACGCGGTCGGCGCTTCATAGTGACGGCCTTCGCGCCAGAACGCGCGCGCCCATTCGACCGGCGCCTTCCAGCCCCACGTGAAGAACGAGTACCACGGCACTTCGCGAATCCGGCCGCGCAGCGCGAGCACCGACACGTAGACGTTCGGCCCCCACGATTCGCCGACCTTCAGGTCGACCGTCGGATTCTTGCCGTTCAGCTCGACGATGTGCGTTTCCATCACGCCGCCGCGTTCGACCGCGACCAGCGCGGTGGCGTAGCGGAACGGCATGCGTACCTGGAAGCGGGCGGTTTCGCCCGGTTCGTACGCGGTTTTCTCGGGGATCACGTCGATCCGGTCGGTGTTGTCGCCGCCGAACCAGAGCTCGTCCTCGCGCGTGACCCACACCGACGTCGACGCGTTCGACGTGCGGCCGTCGCCGTCCTTGGCGACCGCGATCAGCTGCACGTTGCCGGCCTGTTCGAGCGTCGCGTCGCAGGCCATGCGGCCCTTGTCGTCGGTCTTGCCCGAGCACAGCACGCCGAGGTCGCGCGTGTCGCTCTTGTTGTCGTACGCATAGAAGCCGCCGACCATCCGCTTGCGCGACGACGTCGTGATGCGCGCGATGCCCTTGATCTCGATCGGCACCGACGCCCGCGGCTTGCCTTGCAGGTCGACCGCCAGTGCCTGCACGGGCACGCGCTGGCCGACCGATACCCAGCGGCCTGCCTTGATGCCGGCCACCACCGCGGCCGGCCACAGGATCGTGTCGCCGCGAATCGTCTGCACTTCGCCGTTCGGGTCGGCGAACGTCGCTTCGAGCGCGATGCGCTTCGGTGCGTCGACGTCGGGCAGGCCCTTCAGCGTGACCGAGCCCGCGCCGTTGCGGTCGAGCGTCAGCGGCAGCTTGTCGGCGATCAGCTTCGTTGCGTCGGGATCGTTGTTCGACGTCGATGCGTTGTCGCCGTCCTGCGAATCGTCGTCGGCATTGCCGTCGCTCGCTTCGGGGCGATACGGCGTGAAGCTGAAATCCTCGAAGCGATCGGCGAACGGCGGCGACGCCCACTTCATCAGCGCCGATACCTGCACCGGCAGGTTCGATGCGCCGCCGCCCGACACGTAGTCGATCTGCACCGCGAGCGGCGCTTCCTTCACGGCGACGAGCGGGCTCTTCTGCGCGTCGCGCGCGCCGATCGACCCCTTCAGCACCGGCAGGCGGAACGCCTCGACGCGGAAGCTGCCGCTGTAATAGGTGGCGGTCGGCGCGTCTTCCGGGCCGCCTTCGAGTTCGACGCTGTATTCGCCGAGCTTCGCGGCGGCCGGCAGCGTGAACTGCGTGTCCGCGCTGTGATCGGCGGCCCACGTGAGCGGCAGCTTGTAGGTCTGGCCCGTGCCGAGATGGCGGATCGTCACGCGCGTCGGGTATTGCGACGGGAACGCGAGGCTCTGCAGCGTCTCGGCACGGATGAAATGCTTCATCGACACGGTTTCGCCGGCGCGCAGCAGCGTGCGGTCGAAGACCGTATGCGCGCGCACGGTGCGTGCGCTGTCCGTGTCGGTCGGCACGTTGAAGCGCCACGATTCGATTCCGCGGTTCCAGCCCGAGCTGACGAACGCCATGTCGGGGCCCGTCTTCGGATCGTTCACGCGGGCCGACACGAAGTAGTCGTCGAAGCGTTGCTCCGAGTCGGACGAGCTGCAGGCACGCTTCGATTCGAACGCGCCGTCGATCTTCAGCAGGCCCTGCGCATCGGTCTTGCCGGACGCGATCTCGTCGCCGTTGCAGTCCGACACGCGGATCTGCGCGTTCGGCACGGGCTTGCCCTTGTCGAGCGTCGTGACCCACACGAGGTTGTTTTCGCGGCCCTGTTTCAGGTGCACGCCGAGGTTGGTGACGAGCACCGTGGTGCGCACGTACATGCTCGACGGCTTCGCGAGCAGCGAGCGGCCGAGCGCGGGCGACGCGAGTTCGAGCACGTAGAAGCCGGGCTTGTCGATCGGCACGCCGACGACCTCGAACGGGCGCAGCGCCTTCGGGTCCGCCTTCGGCAGCGTCAGCGCCTGCACGCCGGGCTGGCCCTTGAGCAGTGTCAGCGAGCGCACGTCGATGCGGCGATCCTTCGGCGCGGGCGCCTTTTCGCCGGCTTCGCGCGGCACGTACACGGGATGCTGGCCCTTGCGTTCGAGCAGGCCGGGAATCTGGCGGTCGATCGAGCCGGCCGTCATCGACCAGTTGTCGAAGCGGTCGACGGTGCGCATCCACTGGCGGATCGCGGTGTCGTCGTCGACCTTCAGGTTCGAGAACTGCGCGCCCTGGGTGTTGAGGCCGTCGATATGCAGGTCGGCCTCGACGTTGCGCAGCGTGACGGGCACGAGCGCGGGCGAATCGGGTTCGGCGAAGCGCTCGACGATCCCGAAGGTGCCCGACGAGAATTTCGCGAGCGGCGGCATCGGCGCGGTGCGCGTCGCGAGCGGGAACAGGTCGGCGTTCGACAGCGGTCGGTCGGTCACGTCGCGCAGGCCCGACGGCAGTTCGATCGTCAGGGCGGCCTGTTCGGGCAGCGGCGGGTTGAACGTGACGGTGGTGACTTCCTCGCTCTTGTCGTCGGCCGCGAAGGTCGGCGCGAGCGTTCCGTCAGGGCCGCGCAGCTTGATCGCCTCGGCGTTCTTGCGCGAGATCGGCGCGTTGAACGACAGCGTGAGCGGGCGCAGCGGCGTGCAGGGCGCCTTCGCGTTCTCGCGTTCGCACGAGAAGCTCGCGGCGAACGGGGCGCGCACGGTGAAATCGAAGCGGCGCTCCGTTTCGTTCGGAATGCCGCTCGGGCTCGTGACGCCCTTGCCGTACACGAGCTGCATCTTCGCGCTCGCCGGCAGTGCCTGCGCGCACGACAGCGTCAGCACGCGCGCGGCATCCTTCTTCAGGCCGAAGTGATCGAGCAGCGCGTTGCGCGCATCGTCGTCGGCGGCCGTGACGGGAATGCGGTTGCCGATGCCGGCCGCTTCGCACCAGATGTTCGCGAGCGCCGAGCGCGGTTCGGCCGGGCCGTTCAGCTTCAGCACGAACATCTGCCGCTCCTCGATCTCGCGCGAGCCGGGGCGGACGTTCACCGGGAACGGGCCGCCCGTCTGGAACGCGAAGCGGCGCGGGCCGCTCGCCGCGTTGCCGGCGACTGAACGCAAGGCGTCATTGAGCGCGACCGAGCAGCGCACGCCGGGCGGCAGGTCGTTTTCGAAATCGTAAACCCAGGTCTTGTCGTCGAGCCAGTGGCCCTGGCCGCGCGCGGCCGTGGAATCGTTGCAGGTTACGCGTGCGGGATTCGGCGCGGAGGCCGAGCCGAACGCGACCATCGGTTCGTCGAACTTGACGACGGTTTGCCGGACCTCGGTGACGGTGCCTTGCGGCGACACGCTCACCGTGCGCGCCGCGCCCGCATGCAGCGACAGCGCCGTGGCGCCGCCGAGCGCCGCGACGGCGCCGATGCGCCAGAGCAGCCGGGTGGTGTGGTTGGTTCGTTTTGCTTTGTTCTGTTTGTCGTGCTGCTTCATCGCTCGTTGCCCTTGGAGGGAAGCTTTCTGTTTGATTGCACGGGATTCTAACCGACCGACCTGCGCGCGCATCGCACTGCACAGTGTGTCGTCGGCGTGCGACACTGGGGTGCGTGCCGCAGATTTGTCGCGTCAACGACACAAAAATGCAGCGAAATGTCGATTGTCTCGGATTGCGGAACATTTAATGGACTATAAAAAGATTGTTCGATCCGATTTGTGCGCGTACATTTCAGGTCCGCGCCAATGTTTGAGAAATATCAAGCGTGGTTTTCCCGAATCCGGTGTTCGAGAGAAGGAAACATGCACAACGACAACACTCCCCACTCGCGTCGCTCGGGCGACGCAGCCGTAACAGGCATCACACGGCGTCAATGGCTGCAGGGCGCACTGGCGCTGACGGCGGCGGGCCTCACGGGCTCGCTGGCGTTGCGGGCCCTGGCCGACGATCCCGGCACCGCGCCGCTCGATACGTTCATGACGCTCTCCGAAGCAGTGACAGGCAAGAAGGGGTTGAGCCGCGTGCTCGGCCAGCGCTTCCTGCAGGCGTTGCAGAAGGGTTCGTTCAAGACGGCCGACAGCCTGTCGCAACTCGCCGGCGCACTCGCGTCCGGTTCGCTGAATCCCGACCAGGAAGCACTCGCGCTGAAGATTCTTGAAGCGTGGTATCTCGGCATCGTCGATAACGTCGTGATTACCTACGAAGAAGCATTAATGTTCAGCGTCGTATCCGATACGCTCGTGATCCCGTCGTATTGCCCCAACAAACCCGGCTTCTGGGCCGAAAAACCGATCGAGAGGCAAGCCTGATGGCCGATACCGATACGCAAAAGGCCGACGTCGTCGTCGTCGGGTCGGGTGTCGCAGGCGCGATCGTCGCGCACCAGCTCGCGATGGCGGGCAAGTCCGTGGTCCTGCTGGAAGCCGGCCCGCGCATGCCGCGCTGGGAAATCGTCGAGCGCTTCCGCAACCAGGTCGACAAGACCGACTTCATGGCGCCGTACCCGTCGAGCGCGTGGGCGCCGCATCCGGAATACGGCCCGCCGAACGACTACCTGATCCTGAAGGGCGAGCACAAGTTCAACTCGCAGTACATCCGCGCGGTGGGCGGCACGACGTGGCACTGGGCCGCGTCGGCGTGGCGCTTCATCCCGAACGACTTCAAGATGAAGACCGTGTACGGCGTCGGCCGTGACTGGCCGATCCAGTACGACGACATCGAGCATTACTACCAGCGCGCCGAAGAGGAACTCGGCGTGTGGGGCCCGGGCCCCGAGGAAGACCTGTACTCGCCGCGCAAGCAGCCGTACCCGATGCCGCCGCTGCCGTTGTCGTTCAACGAGCAGACGATCAAGAGCGCGCTCAACGGCTATGACCCGAAGTTCCACGTGGTGACCGAGCCGGTCGCGCGCAACAGCCGCCCGTACGACGGCCGGCCGACTTGTTGCGGGAACAACAACTGCATGCCGATCTGCCCGATCGGCGCGATGTACAACGGCATCGTGCACGTCGAGAAGGCCGAGCAGGCCGGCGCGAAGCTGATCGACAGCGCGGTCGTCTACAAGCTCGAGACCGGGCCGGACAAGCGCATCACCGCCGCGGTCTACAAGGACAAGACGGGCGCCGACCATCGCGTCGAAGGCAAGTACTTCGTGATCGCCGCGAACGGCATCGAGACGCCGAAGATCCTGCTGATGTCCGCGAACCGCGATTTCCCGAACGGTGTCGCGAACAGCTCGGACATGGTCGGCCGCAACCTGATGGACCATCCGGGCACCGGCGTGTCGTTCTACGCGAACGAGAAGCTGTGGCCGGGCCGCGGCCCGCAGGAGATGACGTCGCTGATCGGTTTTCGCGACGGCCCGTTCCGCGCGACCGAAGCCGCGAAGAAGATCCACCTGTCGAACATGTCGCGCATCAACCAGGAAACGCAGAAGATCTTCAAGGGCGGCAAGCTGATGAAGCCCGAGGAGCTCGACGCGCAGATCCGCGACCGTTCCGCGCGCTACGTGCAGTTCGACTGCTTCCACGAAATCCTGCCGCAACCCGAGAACCGCATCGTGCCGAGCAAGACGGCCACCGACGCGGTCGGCATCCCGCGCCCCGAGATCACGTATGCGATCGACGACTACGTGAAGCGCGGCGCCGTGCACACGCGCGAGGTCTACGCGACGGCCGCGAAGGTGCTGGGCGGCACCGAAGTCGTCTTCAACGACGAGTTCGCGCCGAACAACCACATCACGGGCGCGACGATCATGGGCGCGGATGCACGCGACTCGGTCGTCGACAAGGACTGCCGCACGTTCGACCATCCGAACCTGTTCATCTCGAGCAGCTCGACGATGCCGACCGTCGGTACGGTGAACGTGACGCTGACGATCGCGGCGCTTGCGCTGCGGATGTCGGACACGCTGAAGAAGGAAGTCTGACCGTGCGGAAATCTACTCTCACCTTCCTCCTCGCCGGCTGCCTCGCGCTGCCGGGTCTCGTACGCGCGGCCGATGCGGCCGATCCGGCGCTGGTCAAGCGCGGCGAATATCTCGCTGTCGCGGGCGACTGCATGGCGTGCCACACCGCGAAGGGCGGCAAGCCGTTCGCGGGCGGTCTCGGCATGCCGGTCCCGATGCTCGGCAAGATCTACACGAGCAACATCACGCCCGATCCCGAGACGGGCATCGGCAACTGGTCGGCCGAGGACTTCGAGCGCGCGGTGCGCCACGGGGTGTCGAAGAACGGCGACAACCTGTATCCGGCGATGCCGTACGTGTCGTACGCGAAGATCAACGACGACGACGTGCAGGCGCTGTACGCGTACTTCATGCACGGCGTCGAGCCGGTCAAGCAGGCGCCGCCGAAGAACGAGATCCCCGCGCTGCTGAGCATGCGCTGGCCGCTGAAGATCTGGAACTGGCTGTTCCTGAAGGACGGTGTCTACCAGCCGAAGCCGGCGCAGAGCGCCGAGTGGAACCGAGGCGCGTATCTGGTCCAGGGGCTTGCGCACTGCAGCACGTGCCACACGCCGCGCGGCATCGCGATGCAGGAGAAGTCGCTCGACGAAACGGGCGGCAGCTTCCTGTCGGGCTCGGTGCTCGCGGGCTGGGACGGCTACAACATTACGTCCGACGCCAATGCGGGGATCGGCGGCTGGACGCAGCAGCAACTGGTCCAGTACCTGCGCACCGGCAGCGTGCCGGGCCTCGCGCAGGCGGCCGGCCCGATGGCCGAGGCGATCGAGCACAGCTTCTCGAAGATGACGGAAGCCGACATCGGCGCGATCTCGACGTACATTCGCACGGTGCCGGCCGTCGCCAGCGGCGATGCGAAGCAGTCGCGCGCGTCGTGGGGCAAGCCGGCCGAGGACGGCCTGACGCTGCGCGGCGTCGCGCTCGCGCCGTCGGGCATCGATCCGGCCCGCCTCTATCTCGGCAACTGCGCGACCTGTCACCAGATGCAGGGCAAGGGCACGCCGGACGGCTATTACCCGCCGCTGTTCCACAACTCGACGGTCGGCGCATCGAATCCGACCAACCTCGTGCAGGTGATCCTGAACGGCGTGCAGCGCAAGGCCGGCAGCGAGGACGTCGGGATGCCGGCGTTCCGCCACGAGCTGTCGGATGCGCAGATCGCCGCGCTGACCAACTACCTGACCGGGCAGTTCGGCAATCCGGCCGCGAAGGTGACCGAGCAGGACGTCGCGAAGCTGCGTTGAGGCGGCGCGCGACGAAGCAGGGCGATAACTGACAAGAGGAGGAGCACAGCACATCGGGTTGTTGCCCGATGCCGGTTGTTGCAGAGCGGGGCGGGCGGCGCAGGCGGCCGCCCGTCCTGGTTCATTCGCAATCCGGTGCGCCGGGCGTGTTTTCGCCGTGCGCATCGCTTTCGTTGATCGACACCATGACACCGAATCAACCGTTTCTCGCGTCCCAGCGCGATGTGCTGCTGCTGCTTGCCCGGATCCTGCTCGTGATCCTGTTCGTCATGTTCGGCTGGAAGAAGATCGTCGACTTCCCCGGGACCATCGCGTTCATGGGTTCCGAAGGCGCGCCCGCGCCGATCATCTCCGCCGCGATTTCCGTCGTGATGGAGCTGTTCGTCGGGATCGCGATCCTGGTCGGTTTCCAGACGCGGGCGCTCGCGCTGCTGCTGGCACTCTATACGATCGGCACCGGCATCATCGGCCACCACTACTGGACGATGACGGGCGGTGAGCAGATCAACAACATGATTCATTTCTACAAGAACATCGCGATCGCCGGCGGCCTGCTCGCGCTTTGCGCGGCGGGCCCCGGTCGCTTTTCGATCGATCGCGGATAAACGGACCCGGGGCGCGCGCATGGGGCGCGTGCTGGAAGGTCGAGACTCCGAGGGGGCATCATTTTGCGACTCAAACATTTCGCATGGCTGATCGCGGCTGCCACACCGGCGGCCGCATTTGCACAGACGAGCGTGACGCTGTATGGCCGCGTCGACGGCGGCATCGAATACCTGAACCACATAGCGAAGCCGAATGGCGGCAGCGGGACCCGCTGGAGCGCCGAAAGCGGCGACTGGGGCACCAGCATGTTCGGGCTGAAGGGCATCGAGGATCTCGGCGGCGGGCTGTCGACGGTCTTCAACCTCGAAACCGCGTTCCAGGTGATGAACGGCCAGACGGGCGGCGGCCGCATGTGGTCGCGGCGCGCGTACGTCGGGCTGAAGAGCAACACGTGGGGCCAGCTGCAGGCCGGCCGCAACCTGTTCATCGACAGCGACGGCGTGTGGGAATTCGACCCGTTCGTGCAGCAGGCGTTTTCGTCGGCCTCGCTCGTGCGCGGCCGCAACTGGCAGCAGACCAGCAACAACATCGAATATCACAGCCCGGTGATCGGCGGCTTCGACGTGCAGGCGCAATACGCGTTCGGCAACCAGTCGCGCGGCTTCAACTACGGTGCGGCCGACGATTTCGGCCGCTCGGACGGGATCATGATCTCGTACCACTCGCCGTTGCTCGACGTGCGCGGCATCTACGACGAACTGCGCGACAACAACGGCAAGTTCAGCAACATCTTCACCGCGTCGCGCGAGTATTTCGTCGGCGCGAACGTGAAGGTGTCGAAGTTCAAGATCCAGGGTGCGTATACGCACTACCAGGCGCCGGATAGCCCGGCCGGCGTAGCCGACCGCGCCGATCACTACTGGCTCGGCGCGACTTACACCGCGACGCCGCAATGGGCCGTGACGGGCGGCGGTTACTACGTGAAGGTGGGAGATGGCGGTGGCGATGCGTCGCACGATCCGTCGGGGCACGCGATGATGTATGTGCTCGGCACGACGTACAACCTGTCGAAGCGCACGTTCCTTTATGGCACGGTCGCTTATGTGCGAAACGGCGGCAACTCGAATTTCTCGCTGCTCGCGACGCCGCGCGACGCGACGTCGGGGACGAGCCCGATGACGGGCGAGTCGCAGACGGGGGCCTATGTGGGGATGATGCATACGTTCTGAGGGCGAGGGGCGTCGGACGTCCAAAAGGCACGGGTTGTAAGCCCGTGCCTTTTTGCGTTTACACGGCTTGCCGGATCGCTGCCGTGCCGACCTTCAGTACATCGCACCGGACTCAAAAGACGAGATACGAGTACGGCAGAACGTTCGTTGTGTAATCTTGACGCCCTTGGCAACGCATACAGGAATCTCTTTCACATGAAGGATCTGGCCGCATTGGAAAAAATTGTCCGAGTCGACGATCTTAGGCTGGTTGTCGAGCGGGATGGCACGTTCGTCGCCGAGGCCCGTACCTCGCATGAAAGGGTGTTCGTCAAGGCGACGACGGATAAAGCGGCTTTCGACCGGCAATGTGAAATCCTGGAAGCGCTCGAAGCGAGTTCTTTCACACCGAAAATATTGGAGAACGCCGTTTGGGACGACTATGCGGTCGTCGTCCTGAGCGCCATTCCGGGCAATCAGCTTGATCATGCTTTGAAAGGCGCCGGAAGCGAGACGAAACTTCGGCTCGTTGCGGCTGCCGGTGCTGCTCTTGGGCAGCTTCATCGCGCGATCACGCCATCCCGCTTGTTGGGGATGAAATTCTGGCAGCAGCGTGATGGGACGTTGGGGCACACCGTCGAGTGGCGTGCTCATCTTGAAGGGATGGTTTCGAAGTGGATGTCACGCTTGAACCGGGCTGCCCCAGACTACTCCGAATACCGTATCCAGCTGGATCAACTTCTTCGTTCCGGTGCCAGTTTGCGTGAGCCATCCGATATCCGGCTTCTGCATTGCGACTACATCGGAAGAAATATCCTGGTCGACGCCGATGATTGCGTTTCCGGGATTCTGGATTTCGACGCCGCGCGCATTGGAGATGCAACCTACGATCTGGCGAAGATCGTCTGGGTGGATATGGATTTTTCCGACCAGACGCTGCGGCGTGCCTTTCTCGCAGGCTGGGAGAAGACGTACGGTGAGCAGATTTCTCGAACGGAATTTCTCTACTATGTTGGTGTGCAATGCCTGGCGGCCATCGCCTGGACGGACAAGAGCGCACCGCTCGACAGTTCGAATGCTTTTCGGTCAACGGCGATCCGGACGTTGAGCGAAGTGGTTCGAGAACTGTAAATCAATTGACCTGTTGTCGAGTTCAAGCGGTGCCGACTGGGAAAATCATCGTGCAAATCAAGGACAAGGTACTTGTCTATCTTACGTGGCGAGATAGGTTGCTCACTTTTACGCAACCCGGGTTCCCGGAAGCCGGAAGGCAGGTGGTTGCCGGCACGATGAACCGGGAAGAAAGGCCGGTAGCCGCTGCGCTACGCGAGCTTCGCGAGGAAAGTGGCATCGACGATGCCCAAGTCGTGCGAGTCCTTGGAGACTACTTCTATTCGATGACGAAATTCGGACGAAGCGAGGTCCAACACCGGCATGTCGTGCATGTCACGGTGAGCGACACGTGTGCAATGAAGGCGCATTGGTCGCATTTCGAAACCGTTCCAAGTTCCGGTGGTGAGCCAATTGAATTCAGTTTCCAGTGGCTTCCTCTTTTTGGAACAGAAATCGCGCTGATCGGTGGGCACGATTTTTTCGTGCCCATGCTGAAACACTTCATGCGCGAGCATTCGGATGTGTGATTGAACCGAGACTGATGTCAAAACCCGCACAGCTCCGTCGTCGTCAGCGTCGCGAACGGCCCACCAAGCGTCGTGTTGTGATGCGCGACGATCCGCTCGGCCGGCAGCTCCGGCGTGTCCATGCAGGTGTGCGCATCGGTCACGAGCACCGCACGAAAGCCATGATCGGCGGCCGCACGGCAGGCCGTATCGACGCAGTACTGCGTCTTCATTCCCGCGATGACGATCTCGCCGATGCCGGCCTCGCGCAGCCATTCGGTGAGCCGCGTACCCGCGAAGCAGTTCGACAGTGCCTTGTCGAACACGATGTCACGCTTCATATCGATCTCGAGTTCCGGCACCAGCGCGATCAGCGGGGAACCGGGCGCAATCGGCGAACCGACAGGCCCGGTGTGGCGCACGGCGAACACCGGTGCACCGGCTTCATGCGCGCGACCGATCAACCGGTTGATGTTCGCGAGCACGCGCTCGCCGTCGTATGGCCGCTCGGGGCCGTGAAACAGGCCGACCTGCATGTCGATGACGAGCAGTGCGCGTTTCGGGGAACAGACTTCTGGCATTGCGTTTCTCCTGAGTGACCGATACGGACGGAGAAACGACAAGACCCCGTCCGGAACCGGCGGGGCCTGTGAGGGATGGCGCTACGACCTTGCGCGCACTCGCCGCACGAGCCCGCCGAAGGCGGTCGTGCGCGTCGTGGTCGAGAGGGTGGTCATGATGTGGCGCATGAAGCGATCATGCACGATGCGCGCGCGCCACGTCAATCGCGCATCGCGCATCGGTCAATCGAGCGCCTTCCCGGCCTTTTCATCCATGCACCGCACGGCAAGCAGCGTCATCGCGCCACAGCCGATCGCATACCACGCGGGCGCATTCGGATTCCCGGTCGCCGCGATCAGCCACGTGACGAAGAATTGCGCGAAACCGCCGAAGATCGCGACGCCGACGCTGTACACGAGCGCGCCGCCGGTGGCGCGCACCGCACGCGGGAACAGCTCGCCAAGCATCGCGCCCGTCGCGCCGATATTGATCGCATGCACGATCGACAGCGCGGCGATGATCGACAGCAGCGACGCGGCGCCCGGCCAGCGGTTCAGCGCGATGAATGCCGGGTAGATCGCGGCCATCAGCACGATACGCGTCCACCAGACGATCCGGTTGCGCCCGTAGACGTCGGACAGGTGGCCGCCGATCGGCGTCACGAGCATCAGGATCGCGCCCGCGACGCAGCCGGCCGTCATCGACAGCCACGTCGGCAGGTGCAGCACCTGCACGCCGTAGATCGCCATGTAGAACACGATGATGTAGTGGATCGACGTGCCGCCGATCGTCACGCCGAGGCCTGCGAACACGGCCTTGCCGTGATGGCGCAGCACGTCGGCGAGCGGCAGCGATGCAACCGGCTCGTCGTGCGCGGCGGCAGGCGCGGCGGCCGGCACTTCCTCGACGGTGCGGCGCAGCCAGTAGCCGAGCGGCACGAACAGCGTGCCGATGATGAACGGCACGCGCCAGCCCCAGCTTTCGAGCTGCGCGGCATTCAGCGTCGACGTCAGCGCGACGCCGGTCAGCGCGCCGGCGAGCGCGGCGAGCCCCTGGCTCGAGAACTGGAACGACGCGTAGAAGCCGCGACGATGCTGCGGTGCCTGTTCGAGCAGCAGCGTCGTCGACGCGCCGACTTCGCCGCCCGACGCGAACCCCTGCAGCAGGCGCGCGAGCACGAGCAGCAGCGGTGCGGCGAGCCCGATCTGCGCGAAGGTCGGCGCGACCGCGATCGTCGCGGTGCCGAGCGCCATCAGCAGCAGCGTGAGGATCATCGCCTTCTTGCGGCCGGCGCGGTCGGCATACATGCCGATCACGAGCCCGCCGAGCGGACGCGTGACGAAGCCGACGCCGAAGCTCGCCACCGCGAGCATCAGTTGCCCGAACGGCGAATGCACGGGAAAGAACAGCTTGCCGATCAGGATGGCGAAGAAGCTGTAGACCGTGAAGTCGTAGAATTCGAGCGCGTTGCCGACGGCGGCGGCCGCGATCAGCCGGCGTTTCTTCGCGGCGGCGCGTGCATCGACCGGCGTGCCGGCGAACGAAAGGGCGGACGTTTCCATGTGGGGCTCCCCGGTTGGGCGCGAAACGATGGGAAGAAGGGCCGTCAGGCCGCGAGCCAGGCTTCGGCGATGCGAACCCAGTAGCTCGCGCCGATCGCGAGGATGTCGTCGTTGAAGTCGTAGCCGGGGTTGTGCACCATGCAGCCGCCCTTGCTGCCGATCCCGTTGCCGATGAACGCGTAGCAGCCGGGGCGCGCTTCGAGCATGAACGCGAAATCCTCGCTGCCCATCAGCGGCGCGGCGTCGGTTTCGACGCGTTCGGCGCCGAGCATCTGGCGCGCGATGTCGGCCGCGAACGCGGTCGGTTCCGCGTGATTGACGAGCACCGGGTAGCCGTAGTCGTAGTCGACTTCCGCCGTGACGCCGAAGCTTTCCGCCTGGCCTTTCGCGAGCGCTTCGATGCGGCGCGCGAGCAGCGCGCGCACGTCGGCGTTCAGCGCGCGCACCGACAGCTTCATCGTGACGGTTTCGGGAATGATGTTGAACGTCTCGCCGGCCTGCACGCTGCCGACCGTGATCACGGCCGCATGCTGCGCGTCGACCTCGCGTGCGACGATCGTCTGCAGCGCGACCATGATGCTGCCCGCGGCCGACATCGGATCGCGCGCGAAATGCGGCATCGCGCCGTGGCCGCCGACCCCGCGCAGCGTGATCGTCACGCGGTCGGCCGACGCCATCGCGGCGCCGGTGCGGAAGGCCATGTCGCCGGCCGCGCGGCCCGGCATGTTGTGGATTGCGAAGATCGCATCGCACGGGAAGCGGTCGAACAGGCCGTCGTCCATCATCGCCTTCGCGCCGCCGAAGTTTTCCTCGGCAGGCTGGAAGATCAGGTTCAGCGTGCCGGAGAACTGGCGCGTGGCTGCGAGGTGGCGCGCCGCGCACAGCAGCATCGCGGTGTGGCCGTCGTGGCCGCACGCATGCATCTTGTTCGCGTGGCGGCTCGCGTACGGCAGGCCCGTGGTTTCCGCGAGCGGCAGCGCGTCCATGTCGGCGCGCAGCCCGACCGTGCGCGTGCCTTGCCCTTCGCGCAGCACGCCGACCACACCCGTCTTGCCGATGCCGCGATGCACTTCATAACCCCAGCCGGCGAGCAGCTCGGCGACGAGATCGCTCGTGAGCGTTTCCTCGAACGCGAGTTCCGGGTGAGCGTGGATGCGGCGGCGCACTTCGACCAGCTCGGGTGCGATCGCGGCGATACCGGGGATGACGGGGTTCACGGCTTGCAGCATGGTATCTCCTGTGGGGCAGGTGGGCGTTTGACGCACATATGACGAGCAAGCATATAAATTTCTTTTGTGTACCAGAAGCTGATAAATTGCTTTGGTGCTCACCACCGGTTGCCGCTCGGGAATACCCTGAGCCGGCGTGTGCCGCGCAGCACGGGGTTTCCACGGATCACGCGTCGCCGCCATGAAATACCATCAGCTGAAAGCGTTCGTCACCGTCGCGGAAGAGGGGAGCATTCGTGCGGCCGCGCGGCGCCTGAACGTGTCGCCGGCGGCGCTGACGAAGGCGGTCAAGGAGCTGGAGATCGCGCTCGGCGTGTCGCTCGTCGTGCGCACCGCGCGCGGCGTGCAGCTCACCGCGTTCGGCCAGCAGTTGCAGGTGCGCGCGCGGCTGATCGTCGCCGAAATGCAGCGCGCCCGCGACGACATCGAGCAGGCGCAGGGCGCGATGACGGGCTCCGTCGCGGCGGCGATCACGCCGGCCGCCGCGGTGACGATCCTGCCCGACGCATTTCGCGCATTCCGGCGGCGCTTCCCGGTGGCGCGCGTCAACCTGATCGAAGGGTTTCCGGGCGTCGCACTGCCGCGCCTGCACGACGGGTCGCTCGATTTCGCGGTGGCCGTCGTCGTGCCCGAACTGCTGGCGGCCGAATTCGATCACGCGGAACTCTATGCGAGCCGGTCGCTGATCGTCGCCCGCAAGGGGCATCCGCTCGCGTCGGCCACGTCGCTCGCCGATCTCGTCGAAGCCGACTGGTTGATGAACCCGTCGCCGGAAAGCTCGACGCAGGAACTGTTCAATTCGTTCGTCGCCTACGGGCTGCCGGTGCCGGCGCGCGTCGTCGAGTGCCCGAGCTTCGGGCTCGCGCGCAGTTTGATGATGGAGTGCGACCTGATCGCGTCGATGCCCGAGCAATTGTTGCAGGCCGAATGGGCGCGCGACCAGCTCGCGGTGCTGCCGATCCGCGAGCGCCTGCCGGGCGTCTCGGTGCAGGTCATCACGCGTCGCGACAGCCCGCTGACACCGGCAGCGGCGATGCTGCTCGACTGCCTGCGTGATTCCGCGCGGCGCAAGGGGCTGCGGTGAGCCGGCGCCCGCGATTGGCGATCTTCAATGCATCGTCATCCTGATGATTATCCGTGCGGCATTGCCGTCGTTTGACGGGCACGAGGCTTGCGTAGCGGGCACGCCGTTCCTGCGCATGCCGCGCGAGCCGGTATCATAGCGGCCGGCCCGCCGCTCCGGCCGGCCTCCAACAACATCGCCATCCGGCATCCAGCAATCAGAGGCAATTCATGACCAGTGCAACCCAATTCGACAACGTATCGGTCGTCAAGCGCGCGAACGTCTATTTCGACGGCAAGTGCGTGTCGCATACCGTGCTCTTCCCGGACGGCACGCGCAAGACGCTCGGCGTGATCCTGCCGTGCGCGCTCAACTTCGGCACGGACGCCCCCGAATTGATGGAAGTGCAGGCCGGCAAGTGCCGCGTGAAGCTCGACGGCAGCAGCGAATGGCAGACCTACGGCGCGGGCGAATCGTTCTCGGTGCCCGGCAAGAGCCGCTTCGACATCGAAGTGCTCGAGACGCTCGATTACGTCTGCAGCTACCTGTAACACGCCGCCGCGCTGCAAAAGAAAAGCCCCGCCGAAGCGGGGCTTGTCGCAAGCGGATGGCGCCAGGGCCATCCGAAGCGCCTGTTCTCGTTACAGGCAGGCGTTGATGTCGCCGGCCGACGACGCATCGCCACCGCGGAAACCCACCCAGGTCTTCGCATTGGCGGCGTTGGCCGGGCGCACGACGGCCGCGGCGCCATTCGGCGGCTGCTGGCCCGGCGCATACACGGCCATGGCAAGGCCGTTCGCGAGTTCATACTGCGACGTCACTTGTTGCTGTGACTTGTCGGCCCAGGTCTTCGCGATGCACTGCGCGACCTGGTCGGCGGGTTTCTGGCTTTGTCCCACGTTTTGCAGGGCAGAATCGGCTGCGTGAGCAGAAAATGCCACGGTCAATGCGATGAGCGGTAAGTATTTCGCGTTCACGTTATCTCCCTCGAGTCGTGATTGATTGAGTGGGATGCGCAGCAGGACTGCGTAACAGTGAGATCGCATCGGGCGAGCACGGTTCCGGCTATTCCGAAACAAGATGTTAACGCGCTTGCCAAATGGCGGCTCCGATGCTCTGCACTTTGCTGCGGCACAGCATGCATCGTGTGCGGCACGACGTCATGCGCTGCGTGGTCGGCGCACTATCCGGTCGTGTGGTGATGTGACGGCCGCGGCGAACGGCATGTGTCTGCATGCCGTGCCGTGACTCTTTATTGGATCGCGAAGTGGAATGGCTAGATGGATGGCCCCGTCGCATGAGCACCATGATGACAAACTTTCGCCCGTCGAATTGTTAACCAACTTTAAACACGGGAAGCGGCGGAATGCGATGCGGCACGCGAGACGCGTGCTGCATCGCGAGCGCAAGCGGTGAGGCGAGCGGAGCGTACGCGGCGAGGGCGCGGCGCAGTGCGGTGCAGTGGGTCAACCGGCCTTGCGCGTGCCGATGTCGCGCAGGTTGGCCGGAACGATCGGGCGGAAGCGCTCGCGCTTCTGTTCGTCGTCGAAGTGCTGGAGCGCGGGCTTGATCAGGTCGCTGCGCGACACGATGCCCGTGATGCGCATCGATTGCTCGTCGTCGACGACCGGTAGGCGTTCGAGGCCGAGCATCGCGAGTCGCGACGCGACGACGCGGCATGTTTCGTGCGCCTGCGCGACCGCCGGCGCGCGGTCGGCGAATGCGGCCGCGATCGGCGTGTCGGCCGCGGCCTGGGTGCGCTGCGCGTCGAGCGTCGCGCGATCGACGAGACCGAGCAGGCGGCCGTTCTGCACGACCGGGTACGCACGGTGCGTCTGCTTCGCGCCGAAGTATTGCGACTCGACGGCCTCGAGCGTTGCTGCGCCGTCGATCGCGACGAGCCGGTCGGCCGACGTCATCACTTCGCCGATGTCGTGCCGCTCGAGCGGATCGACGCCGTATTCGCGATAGATGTGATAGCCGCGGCGCGCGATCTTTTCCGTCATGATCGAGCGCTTCATCACGATGGTCGCGAAGCCGTGCGCGACGAGCGTCGCCGCGAGCAGCGGCAGCAATGCATTCGCGTCATGCGTGAGGCCGAACGCGAACACGATCGCGGTCAGCGGGGCACCGAGCGTGGCGCCAAGCGTCGCGGCCATGCATACCAGCGGCCATAGCGCCGGGTCGCCGCCCGGCAGCATCGGCGACAGCACGGTGCCAAGGCCGGCGCCGAGCATCAACAACGGGGCGAGCACGCCGCCCGACGTGCCCGAGCCGAGCGCGATCACCCACATGACGGCCTTCACGATCAGCAGCGCGAGCGCGATCTTCAATGCGATGTGCTGATGCAGCAGATCGCCGATCACGTCGTAGCCGACACCGAGCGCGCGCGGCTCGAGCCAGCCGCCGATGCCGATCACGACCGCGCCGAGCGCGGGCCACCACATCCAGTGCACCGGCAGCTTCGCGAAGATGTCCTCCACACGATACAGCGCCGCCGACAGGCCGCACGCGAGCATGCCCGACAGCAGGCCCGCGACGATGCACGACAGCAGCGCGACGGGCGTCGGTGCGGCGGTGCTCAGCGGAAACAGCGGATCGACGCCGAAGAACACGGCGCGGGCAAAACCGGCCACCGCGCAGGCGAGCGCGACCGGCAGGAAACTGCGCGGGCGCCATTCGAACAGCAGCAGTTCGACCGCGAGCAGCACGGCGGCGACCGGCGTGCCGAACACGGCCGTCATGCCGGCGGCCGCACCGGCGACGAGCAGCGTCTTGCGCTCGGCGGCGGTGACGTGCACGCACTGCGCGATCAGCGAGCCGAGCGCGCCGCCCGTCATGATGATCGGGCCTTCCGCACCGAACGGGCCGCCGCTGCCGATCACGACGCCGGACGACAGCGGCTTGAGGATCGCGACCTTCGGCGACATGCGGCTCTTGCCGAACAGGATCGCCTCGATCGCTTCGGGAATGCCGTGGCCGCGGATCTTTTCCGAACCGAAGCGCGCCATCAACCCCACGATCAACCCGCCGATCACCGGCACGACGATCACCCATGCGCCCAGCGTGCTGTTCGCCGGCGAGCGGTCGGCGAACGAGACCTGCTGGTAGAAGAACAGGTTCGTGAACAGGTGGATCAGGCTCAACAGCACGAATGCGGCCAGCGTGCTGAGCAGGCCGATCCCGGCGGCGAGCAACGCGATCCTGGGCAGGCGGTCGTTGGTCGCGAAATCGCGTTTGTGTGGTGCGTTCATCGGAGTGGAAAGAGCAGGGGTCAGTAATCGATCTGGGGAACCTGGAACGCGTCCTTGAGCGACTTCAGCTCGGCGCGATGCATGGCCGCGAGACGCGCGAGCAGCGTCTCGCCGGCTGGCTCGAGGTGGACCTCGACCTGGCGGCGATCCGCTTCGCTCGTCTTGCGCTTCACGAGGCCGAGCGCTTCGCAGCGCGTGACCAGCGCGACGACGCCGTGATGCTGCGCCTGCAGGCGTTCCGCGAGTTCGCCGATGGTCGCCCATTCGCGATGCGGATAGCCCTTGATGTGCAGCAGCAGCAGGTATTGCAGCGGTGTCACGCCTTCGCTTTGCGCGGCGCGTTCGGAGAAGCGCTCGAAGCGGCGCATCTGGTAGCGGAACTCGGACAATTGCTGGAAATCGCTTTTCGCCAGCGCGCGTCGGGTATCGTTCATCGGGGCGGTCGGACAGTCAGTTTCGGTATCGATTAATATATCACAACATGATATAAATGGCCGAATGGGGGCGAATGGAAGGCATTCCGCGTTGCGCCGGCCGTTACATGGCGTTACGTGCGCTGCATGCGCTACGCGG
Organism: Burkholderia sp. Tr-20390; assembly: GCF_017104595.1. NCBI lineage: Bacteria > Pseudomonadati > Pseudomonadota > Betaproteobacteria > Burkholderiales > Burkholderiaceae > Burkholderia > Burkholderia sp. Tr-20390. The sequence goes on from NZ_JAAGPC010000089.1 coordinate 20,729, forward strand.
CCTCGAGCATTTGCGTCTGCCGATAAAGGCCCGTGACGAGATCCGTCTGGGTAATGATTCCGACGAGCCGGCGCGATGTATCGACGACCGGAATATGGTGGTGGCCCGAATGCGTAAACAGCGGGACGAGCGCGGTGATCGGCATCGTCTCCGGCACGCACGCGACGTCGCGCGTCATCACGGTGGCGACGCTCGCCGGCTGGCCGCCGAACGATTGCGGCAGCCGCGCCGACAGGCGTTGCCACAGCGGGGTCGGGCGGCGCAGCGGGCGCGTGAGGTCGGCGCGCGTGACGATGCCGGTCAGGCGGCCTTCGCCGTCGACGACCGGCAGCGCCTTCACGCGGTGGCGGTCGAGCAGCGTGAGCGCGGCCGTCACCGACGTCGACGGCGCGACTTCGATCGCGTTCTTCGTCATCAGGTCGGCGCACGACAACTGGCCGAACGTGCGCGTATAGGCCTGCATCTCGGTTTCGCGCAGCAGCGCTTCGAGATCGTCCGGATCGACGTCGAGCCATTCGCCGCGGCGCTTCAGCACCGCATCGAGGTCGCCGCGTGTGAAGCCGCCGCGCGCCGGTGCGGCGCCGCCTGCCTGCGGTTTCGCTTCGGGACGCACGCCGCCGTGCGGGTAGCGGTGCCCGGTCAGCGCGTGATAGGCGAGCGCGGCCGACAGCAGGACGGCCGATTGCAGCGCGATCGGCTCCAGCACGAAGCTGAACCCGAGCGAATGGATCGCGGGGCCGCCGACCACGGCCGTGAGCGCGACGGCGCCCGACGGCGGGTGCACGCAGCGCAGCATGAACATGCCGCCGATCGCGCACGCGATCGCGACCGCGGCGGCCGTGACCGGATCGGCGATCCATTGGGCGCACGCGACACCGACCGTCGCCGCGACGAGATTGCCGCCGATGATCGACCACGGTTGCGCAAGCGGGCTCGCCGGCACCGCGAACAGCAGCACGGCCGACGCGCCCATCGGCGCGACGAGCAGCGGCACGAGGCCCGGCACGCCGGGCAGCAGCCGCATCGTCACGCCGACCGTCGCGATGCCGACGAGCGCGCCCGTGCACGAGCGCAGGCGCTCGCGCCAGCCCAGCGACATCGGATGAGGAATGAAGCTGTGCAGCCATTGCCGCAACGCGCGGCGCGACGAAGGGGAGCCTGACGACATGGACGGTAAGCGGTAAAAGTGACGGCGCGGATACGCGCGGCGACGAGTCGCGAATTATATCGCGTTGTGATACAAATTGTCGCGATGCATCAAGCCATTGCACGTGCGCGGCGCGTCTCGCTTGCAAAAACCTTTCATGTGATGGGAGCTTGGGGCGGGGCAATCGCGCAAATTTGTCTGCAGCGGCGTACAATTCGGGCCACTGAATCCCCCGTCATGCCAGAACCCCGTCCGCGATGCCCGCTCTCCCGCCTTTCTCCCGGCACGGTGATCGATTCGACGTGGTTCGCGGCTGCGTTCCGTTCCCCACCTGACGCGAGCGCCGCCGACGCCTCCTCACTGACTCCCCCAAGCCAATTCAATGGACATGCTCGAAAACATGCGCCTGTTCGTGCGCGTTGTCGAATCCGGCAGTTTTACTGCGGTCGCGAAGGAAATCGACGCGACCACTGCGCAGGTGTCGCGCGCGGTATCGAACCTCGAAGCGCACGTACAGACGCGGCTGCTGCATCGCACGACGCGCCACCTCGGCCTCACCGAAAGCGGCGAACGCTATTTCGAGCGCGCGAAATCGATCCTCGCGGAAATCGACTACGCGAACGCGGAGGCGCGCAACGCATTGCTGCGGCCGAGCGGCAAGATGCGCATCCATGCGATGACAGGGCTCGGGCAGAGTCATGTCGTGTCGTCGATCGTGCGCTACCAGGAGGACAACCCCGACGTGTCGGTCGAACTGACGCTCGCGCAGCGGATGCCGAATCTCGTCGAGGAGGGCTATGACGTATCGATCGTGACGGCGTCGCAGCTGCCCGATTCGGGCTATGTCGCGCAAACCTGCGGCACGAGCTGCAGCGTGCTCGTCGCGTCGCGCGAATACCTGGCGCGCCACGGCACGCCGCAGTCGCCTGACGAATTGCCGAACCACGTGTGCCTGCGCCTCGATACGCCTGCGTCGCCGGCCGGCGAATGGCGGCTCGAGCGCAGCGATGGCGAGGAGGCCGTCTACGAACTGCAGCCCGCGCCGTTCCAGGTCAACGTGCCGGACGCGCTGTGCGTCGCGGTGCGCGCCGGGCGCGGGATCGCGTGCGTCGCGCTGTATACGGTGCTCGACGACATCCGCGAAGGGCGGCTGATCCGCGTGCTGCCCGAGTACCGGCTGCAGACGGTGAGCGTGTATGCCGTCTACGCGACGCGCCGCTATCTCGACGCGAAGATCCGCACGTTCCTCGACCACCTGCGCACGACGCTCACGCCCGCGCTGGAGAACGACCTGCGCGAACTCGACCGGCTGACGACCGACCTGACGCCGGGCGGCCGCAAGCGCGCGTGACGATCCGCGCGGGCGTGCGCCGCGCGAACCGCACGGGCCGCGGCGCGGTTCATGCGCGCGGCGCGATGCGAATCCGCTCGAAGCGTCCCGCGAGCCACGCGTAGGCGGCAATGCCGAGCAGCCCGTGCGCGGCGACGAACCACAATGCGCCGGCGAACGAGCCGGTGCTGGCGACGAAATAGCCGATCACGAGCGGCGTGACGATCCCGGCGATGTTGCCGAGGCCATTGAACACGCCGCCGCTCAGGCCGACCATGCCTTCCGGCGCGGTGTCGGCGAGCACGGCCCAGCCGACCGCCGCGAGCCCCTTGCCGAAGAACGCGATCGTCATCAACGCGATCACGACCGCGTTCGACGATGCGCCGTTCGCCAGCACGAGCAGCGTCGCCATCGCCATCCCCACGACGAACGGCGTCTTGCGCGCCTTCGACGGATGCATGCCGCGCCGGATCAGCCAGTCCGACAGCACGCCGCCGAGCACGCCGCCCGTGAAGCCGCAGATCGCCGGCAGCGCGGCGACCCAGCCGGCCTCCATGATCGTCATCCCGCGCCCCTTGATCAGGTAGATCGGGAACCACGTGATGAAGAAGTAGGTGAGCGCCGTGATGCAGTACTGGCCGACGTAGATCGCCCACAGGTTCCGGTGGCGGAACAGTTGCGACACGTCGTGCCACGACACGCGCGGCTGTTGGCGCTTGCGGTTCGCTTCGAGATCGACGAGCGCGCCGTGCGCGCGCAGGTAGTCGCGTTCCGCGTCGCTCACGCGCGGGTGGCCATGTGGCTCGCGATACCACGCGAACCACAGCGCGGCGAGCGCGATGCCGAGCAGCCCCATCCACAGGAACACGTGCTCCCAGCCGAGCGCATGCGTGAGCCACGCCATCGCGGGCGTGAACAGCACGACGGCCATGTACTGCGCCGAATTGAACAGGGCCGACGCGGTGCCGCGTTCGGCGGTCGGGAACCAGCACGCGACGATTCTCGAATTGGCCGGGAACGCCGGCGATTCGACGAGGCCGAGCATGAAGCGCATGACGAACAGCGCGAGCGTGGCGGATGCGCCTTGCACCGCGAGCCAGCCGACCGTGCCTTGCAGCATCGTGAAGACCGACCACAGCAGCAGGCTCAGGCCGTACACGCGCCGTGCGCCGAAGCGGTCGAGCAGCCAGCCGCCCGGAATCTGCCCGATCGCATAGGCCCACGCGAACGCGGAAAAGACGATGCCGAGCTGCACGGGCGTCAGCCCGAGGTCGTGCGCGACGCCGGTGCCGGCGATCGACATCGTCGCGCGATCCGCATAGTTGATGACGGTGACCGCGAAAATCAGCGCGAGGACCGCATAACGGACGCGGCCGACCGTGCGCGAGGCGGCGGGTGACGCGGCGAGGGCGGCGCCGCTGGATCGATTGGGCATGCGTGTCTCCTTCTCCTGGCCTCCGTCATGCGGAGGCATCCGGTGTTGTAACGAGGGGCAGCCGTGCTGTGGGCTGCGATCAGCGTGTGACGCTGGTCGGCGGGCGCTGGCCTGCGAAGCACGCGGCGAGGTTGGCCAGCACGATCCGGCCCATCTCTTCGCGGGTTTCGCGGGTCGCGCTTGCCCGGTGCGGCTGCACGATGACACGGTCGAGCTCGAGCAATTCGGCCGGCACGTGCGGCTCGTTCGCGAACACGTCGAGGCCGGCGCCGGCGATCGTGCCGTCGGCGAGTGCGCGAATCAGCGCGGCTTCGTCGACCAGCTTGCCGCGTGCGACATTGATCAGGAATCCTTGGGGGCCGAGCGCGGCGAGCACGTCGGCGGTCACGAGCACGTTGCCGTGATCGGCCGAGGCCGCGATCACGAGCACGTCGCTGTCGCGCGCGAGCACGGCGAGGTCGGGCACGAAGCGATAGCCGCTGTCGCGATGCTCGCGCGGGCCGAAGTAGCTCACGGGCATCCGGAACGCCTGCGCACGCTGCGCGATCGCGCGGCCGACGCGGCCGAGGCCGACGATGCCGAGCCGCTTGCCGGTCACCTGCGTCGCGAGCGGCTGGGCCGTCTTGCCCCAGCGGCCGGCGCGCACGATGCGCTCGCCGGCACCGAGGTCGCGCAGCGTCATCAGGATCAGCCCCATCGCCATGTCGGCGACGTCGTCGGTCAGCACGTCGGGCGTCGTCGTCACGTGGATGCCGCGGGCCCGCGCGCGCTCGAGATCGACGGCGTCGGTGCCGATGCCGCTGATCGCGACGATCTCGAGCGCGGGCAGCCGGTCCATCAGCGCGGCGGCGAGGCCGTTCGCGCCGCCGGTCACGACACCGCGAATGCGTGCGGCCACGCGATCGAGCAGTGCATCCGGCTGCTCGGCCGCATACAGCCGGTGCACGGCGTAACGGGTGGACAGTTCGGCGTCGATGGTGTCGGGGAGCGGCTGGGTGAGGAGGATGTCGATGGTCATGAAGGTCTCGGTCGTCGTGCGCGGCGCGGGCCGTGCCGTGCATCAGGTGCAACCGAGTATAGAAATCGCATCGATATGCGTCTAACATCAAAAGACTATCGATTGATTCAAGAATTGGATGATTGAACTGCACCAGCTTCGCTGTTTCGTCGCGGTCGCCGAGGAGCTGCATTTCGGTCGCGCGGCGCGGCGGCTCTTCATGACCCAGCCGCCGCTCAGCCGGCAGATCCAGCTGCTCGAGCATGCGCTCGGCATCGCGCTGCTCGAACGCAGCAGCCGGCAGGTCAGCCTGACCGCGGCCGGCGAGCGCTTTCTGCGCGATGCGCGGCACATCCTCGAATTCTCCGCGCGGGCCGAGCAGGCCGCGCAGCGCGTCGCACATGGCGGCGCCGGCCGCATCACGCTCGGCTTCACGGCGGTCAGCGCATACCGGATGATCCCGATGCTGCTGGCGCATGCCGCGCACGCGCTGCCGGACGTCGACATCGAATTGCGCGAGATGGTGTCGACCGTGCAGATCGATGCGCTGGCGTCGCGGATGCTCGACGCGGGCTTCGTGCGCCAGCGCGCCGCGCGCCAGCCGCTCGAATACCGGCTCGTGCAGCGCGAGCCGATGCTGGTTGCGGTCGCGGAGGGCGCGCCGCTCGCCGCGTGCGAGCGCATCGGCCCCGACGATCTCGACCGGCAGCCGTTCATCGCGTATTCGCCGAACGAGGGGAAGTACTTTCACGACCTGATCTCGGGCCTGTTCGCGAACGCGGGGCGGCTGCCGAACTACCTGCATTACGTCGGGCAGACGCATACGATCCTCGGCCTCGTGCGCGCGGGGCTGGGCGCCGCGCTCGTGCCGGCGTCGGCGCGCGAACTGCATGTGGACGGCGTGGTGTTCCGGCCGCTGGCGGGCGCCGACGTGGCGGCCGAGCTGTATCTCGCATGGCGTGCGGACAACGACAACCCGGCGCTGCCGGTGTTCAACGCGATGGTCGAGCGGTTTTTGACCGAGAGCGCCGACGAAGCGGGCGCCTAGACGAGCGGGGCGACGCGCGCGCGCGAGCGTGCTGCCCGCATGCGGGGTTAAAAGTCTGTCGTCTGATGATTCGAGATACCCGCTCGAATCCTTTCCGGGTCGTCCGGAATCAGCGGGAATTTCGTTAATTTGCAAAGAAATCGGCTGGAAATCAACGCCGCAGATCCCCCATTTTCACCCTTGTCACGGGAAAACCCCCATTTTTATCTCATCGGTCGTCGTATTACTGTATCGATACACTAAATCGATACAGTGCGTCATGAGACGCCATCGCAAAGGAGACGGCCCATGAATACCTACACCCGGCGGCGCTTTCTGCAGACGGTGTCCGCCGCGGCGCTCGCGGCCGCAGGCGGCTTGCCGGAAGCCGTGCGCGCGCAGCCGGTCGTGACGCTGCGTTGCTCGTCGTCGATGCCGGCCGACCAGAACGCCGCGCACTACGTGTGGTACGAGCGTCTTGCCGCGAACCTGAAGGCGAGTGTCGGCGACGCGATCCGGGTCGACTACTTTCCGAACAGCCAGCTCGGCAAGGAGAGCGACGTCGTGCAGCAGGTCAAGATCGGCGCGATCGACATGATGATCGCGGGTTCGTCGATCTGGGCGACGGTGGCGCCGGAGCTCGGCATGCTCGATCTCGGCTATCTGTTCGACAGCTATGCGCACGTCGCGAAAGTGCTCGACGGCCCGGTCGGTGCCAGCCTGAACGCGCTGCTGCAGAAGCGCGCGGGCTGCTCGGTGCTGACCTGGGGCTCGCATTTCGGCGGGCGCTGCGTGTTCACGAAGCAGCCCGTGCTGGCGCTGCAGGGGCTGAAGGGCACGAAGCTGCGCGTGCTGCCGACGCCGGCGTTCATGGACACCTTCAAGGCGATGGGGGCGGTGCCGACACCGATTCCGTTCGGCGAGCTGTACATGGCCGTGCAGACGGGCGTCGTCGACGGGCTCGAGCACGATCCGGCCACGGTGCTCGCGAGCAAGTTCGACGAAGTGGTGAAGTCGTGCTGGCAATCGCAGCACGTGTTTGCGGCGATGACCGTCGTGATGGGGCGGCGTGCGCTCGACCGGATTCCGGCGAACCTGCGTCCCGCGTTCGATCGCGCGGTGGCCGACGCCACCGCGCAGCAGCGCGCGATTGCCGCGCAGAAGGCCGACCAGGCCGAGCAGGCGCTGAAGCAGCACGGCATGCGCTTCCATCCGATGGCGCCGGCCGAACGCGCGGCGTTGCGGCAGACGATGCACGACCGGCTCTATACGGCATTCGCCACGCAGTATCCGGCGACCGCGCCGCTGTTTCCGGCGATCGCCGCCGGGCGGGGCTGAACGATGGAGACCTGTTCCGTTTCGGGCGCCGCGGCCGCGCCTGGCGCCGGCCGCCCGGCACGCCGCGTCGCGCGCGTGCTGGACGCGATGCTGCGCGCGATCGAATACGTGTCCGCGGCGGTGCTGGCCGTCGATGTGCTCGTCGTGTTCGTGTCGGTCGTGTGTCGTTATTTCCTGCACGACCCGCTCGACTGGACCGAGGAGGTCGCGAGTGCGCTGATGATCGTGCTGGTGTTTTTCGGTGCGGCGACGGTGCTCGGGCGCAGCCAGCACGTCGGCATCGACCTGTTTCGCGGCGCGTTCCCCGCGCGCTGGCAGGGCGCGCTCGTGCAGATCGGCCACTGGATCGTCGCGGCCGTCTCGCTGAACCTGCTGGTGTCGTCGTGCCAGTTGCTGGCCGATTCGTACGACCAGTTGACGCCGGGCGGCTTGCCGGGCTGGATCAACGTGTACCCGATGATGTTCGGCGCGCTGTTCATGACCGTGTTCGCGCTGGCGAACGCGCTCGACGCGCCGCGCCGCCGGGTAATCGGCACGCTCGCGTGCTGCGTGGGGTTCGCGGCCGCGCTGTACGGATGGAATGTGCTGGCGCCGGCGCATGCGATCGCGCCGGGCCTGCTGCTGGCGGCCGGTTTCGTCGGCGGGCTCGTGCTGGGCGTGCCGATTGGTTTCGTGCTCGCGTTCTCGGCGCTGCTGTATTTCCTGGCCGACCCGACGCTGCCGTTGCTCGTTTATTCGCAGCAGGTCATGGCCGGCGCCGATCACTTCGTGCTGCTCGCCGTGCCGTTCTTCGTGCTGGCCGGGCTGCTGATGGAATCGAACGGCATGTCCGCCCGGCTCGTCGAGCTGCTGCTGCGGATTTTCGGGCGCGTGCGCGGCGGGCTCGGCCTGATCGTGATTCTCGCGACGGCCTGCTTTTCCGGCGTGTCGGGCTCCAAGCTCGCCGACATCGCGGCCGTCGGCGGCGTCGTGATGCCGGCGGTGCGCCGTGCGCGCCAGGATCCCGACGAAACGGCCGCGCTGCTCGCGTGCAGCGCGGTGATGGCGGAGACCATCCCGCCCTGCGTGAACATGATCATCATGGGCTTCGTCGCGAACATCTCGATTGCCGGGCTGTTCGTCGCGGGCATCGTGCCGGCCGCGGTGCTGGCCGCGTCGCTCGCGGTGGTCACGGTGATCACCGGGCGCAGGATCGACGTCTCGGCGGTGTTCACGGAACGCCGCGCGTGGCTGCCGCTCGCGGGCGGCGCGCTGGTTGCGCTGGTGATGGTCGCGATGATCGGCAAGGGCGTGACGTCGGGGATCGCGACGTCGACCGAGGTGTCCGCGTTCGCGGTGGTCTATGCGCTCGTGGCCGGCTGGCTCGCGTTTCGCGAGCTGACCTGGCGTTCGGTCGGCCGCGTGTTCGTGCGTGCCGCGTCGATGGCCGGCGGCATCCTGTTCATCGTCGCCGCGGCGTCGAGCGTGTCGTTCGCGCTCTCGATCGAGCAAATTCCGGCGCTGGTCTCGGGCACAATGACCGCGTTCGCCCACCAGTACGGTGCGACGATGTTCCTGCTGCTCGCGGCGCTGGTCATGATCGTGTTCGGCGCGGTGCTCGAGGGGGCGCCGGCGCTGATCATCTTCGGGCCGCTGCTTGCGCCGATCGCGCTGCAGCTCGGCATCAACCCGCTGCATTTCGGCACGGTCGTGGTGGTGGCGATGGGGCTCGGCCTGTTCGCGCCGCCGGTCGGACTCGGTCTGTTCACGACCTGCGCGATCACGGGCACCGAAGTCCGGCACGTTGCGCGGCCGATGGTGAAATATCTGCTGGTGCTGGTCGCCGCCCTCGTGGCGCTGATTCTCGTGCCGGCGTTTTCGTTGTGGCTGCCGGCCCATTTCGGCCTGTAGCCGCCTTTTACAGCAAGACGACATGAGTACGATTCAGGACGTGGCCCGTCATGCGGCCGTATCGGTCAGCACGGTTTCGAACGTGCTCAACGGCCGTACCGACCAGATGAAGCAGGAAACGCTCGAACGCGTGAAGGCCGCGATGGAAGTGCTGCAGTACCGGCCCAGCACGCTCGCGCGCCAGCTCAAGACGGGGCAGACGCCGCTCGTCGGGCTGCTGGTGCCGTCGATGGCGAACCCGATGTACGGCTACATCGCGCGCGAGGTCGAGGCCTGCGCGCAGGAACGGTACGGCCATCGCGTGCTGATCGGCAATACGTATCGCGATGCGAAGAAGGAGGCGTCGTTCTTCGACGACCTGTTCGCGCATGGCGTGCGGCGCGTGATCGTGATCTCGTCGCTGGCCGACGAAAGCCACCTCGAGCGCGCGGCCGGGCGCGGGATGACGGTGGTGAGCTATGACCGGCGCGCGACGCCCGGCGAACGGTCGAAGGTCGAACACGTCACGGCCGACAACGAGGCCGCCGCGCGGCTCGCGACGCGTTGCCTGGTCGATGCGGGACACCGGCGGCTCGCGTTCGCGACGGTTGCCGGCATGACGGTGAGCCGCAGCGACAAGATCCGGGGCTTTCTCGAGACGGCGCGCGAGGCGGGCGTCGACGCACACGCGCGGGTGCTCGACGGCGGTCCGGCGAACGAGTACGGCGACGCCGTGATCGTCGACGTGGGGCGCGCGCTGGGCGTCGCGCTTGCGGCCGATCCGGCGCGGCCGACCGGCATCGTCGCGGTCAACGACCTGTTCGCGCTCGGCCTGATGGCCGGGTTGCGCGATGGCGGCCTGCGCGTGCCGGACGACGTGTCGGTCGTCGGGATGGACGGTCATTTCCTGTCGGCGATTTCCAATCCGGCGCTGACCACGGTGCAACTGCCGGTCACCGAGATGGCCGAGGACATGGTGCGGCGTGTGATGCGGCCGGACGGCGACAAGCCGCTGGCGCCCGAGCCGCACGTATTCTCCGACGTGACGCTCGTCGAGCGAGCCTCGGTCGCGCCGCCGCCGCCAGCGGACCACTCGCACGGAGGGGCCGCATGACGCGCGTCTTCGTCACGCATCCGTCGGGGATGCTCGACCGTTATTTCGGCGCGAAGGCCATGCGCGCGCTGCAGGCGATCGCGGACGTCACGTGCAATCCGCTCGATCGCGAGCTGGGCACGGACGAACTGATCGCGGCCGCGCAGGGTTGCGATGCGATGATCGCGTACCGGCAGACGCCCGCGCCGCGTGCGCTGTTCGCCGGGCTGCCCGCACTGGCGGCGTTCCTGCGGTGCGCGGTCGATATCCGCACCGTCGATGTCGACGCGGCGAGCGCGTTCGGCGTGCTGGTCACGCAGGCAAGCCCCGGCTTCGCACCGGCGGTCGCCGAGTGGGTGATCGGCGCGATGATCGATCTCGCGCGCGGTATCGGCCGTTATGCGTCGGCCTACCACCAAGGGATGCCGCCCGTGCCGCAGATGGGACGCGAATTGCGCGGCAGCACGCTCGGCCTGATCGGTTACGGGCAGATCGCGCGCCACCTCGCGCCGGTCGCGACGGCGCTCGGGATGCGCGTGCTCGTCAGCGATCCGTACGTGCGCGTCGACGCGCCGAGGCTCGAACAGGTCGAATTCGCGGCGCTGTTGCAGGCGGCCGATTTCGTCGTGTGCCTCGCGCCGGCGACGCCGGCCACCGCGAACCTGATCGATGCGGGCGCGTTCGCGGCCATGAAGCCGGGCGCGTATTTCATCAATGCGTCGCGCGGCGAACTGGTCGACGAGCAGGCGCTGTCCGAGGCGCTCGACACCGGCCGGCTCGCGGGCTGTGCGCTCGACGTCGGGCGCGCGCCAGACCAGATGCCGACGCCCGCGCTCGCGGCCCATCCACGCGTGATCGCGACGCCGCACGTCGGCGGGCTGACGCTGCCCGCGGTCGAGCACCAGGCGCTCGAGACGGTCGATCAGCTCGCCGCGCTGCTCGCCGGAAGCGTGCCGCGCGGTGCCGTCAACGCGGCGCATGCCTCGCGGCTGGCGCGCTGGCGCACGGCAGGGGCCGATACCGGGGCGGGCGCGCGATGAGACCCGACACACCCACCGGGCGGCCGGCCGACGCGTGCGATTGCCACATCCACATCTATGACGACGCGTATCCGCTCGCGCCGACGGCGACGTTCCGTCCGCCGCACGCGCCGGTGGATGCGTATCGCCGGGTGCAGCAGACGCTCGGCCTGGCCCGCGTCGTGATCGTGCAGCCGACTGGCTATGGTGTCGACAACCGTTGCCTGCTCGACGCGCTGGCCGCATTCGGCCCGCAGGCGCGCGGCGTCGCGACGTTGCCGGTCGACGTGCCGGATGCGGAGCTGGCGCGGTTGCACGCGGCGGGCGTGCGCGGCGTCCGGTTCATGACGTTGGCGGGTGGCCTCGCGCGGTGGGGCGAACTGGAGCGGGTCGCCGCGCGGATCGCGCCGCTTGGCTGGCACGTCGACGTGCAGCTCGACGGCCGGACGCTGCCCGAGGTCCTGCCGTTGCTGTCCTCGCTACCGGCGCGTGTCGTGATCGATCACACGGGCAAGTTCCTGACACCGGTCGCGCCGGACGCGCCTGCGTTTCTCGCACTGCGGCGCCTGCTCGACCGCGGCCACGCCTGGGTGAAGCTGTCCGCGCCGTACGAGACGTCGCGCTCGGGCGCGCCCGGTTACGACGATGTCGCGCGTCTCGCCGCCGTGCTGGCGCGCGACCACTCGGCGCGTTGCGTATGGGGCAGCAACTGGCCGCACCCGAACGCGTCGCCGGTCCCCGACGACCTGCGCCTGCTCGGCTGGCTGGACGACTGCACGGCGGACGACGCGGTCAGCCGCGCGATTCTGGTCGACAACCCGACCGTACTTTACGGATTCTGAGTCGGCTGCCAGGACGAGGTCGAGCGTCACAAGCTTTCAATCCGGAAGCTTGCACAAGCGATGCCAAGCAATCCTGACCGAGCACGACAGGTCGCAGTCCTGCGAATCCTTACCGTGCTGAAAGCGAGTTCGCTACCGATGTTCCAACGGAGGAACGCGAGGCTTCGCTGCACTGCGACAACTGCTTGACGCTGCATGCCGGTCGGCGCAGGATACGTCCGTGCATGTGGAGCGGGACGCGCCGGCCGCGCGGTTCCTGCACCCGCGATACGCAGAAAAACAACGATGAGCCTTTACGCACTCGTACAGGAATACCGGCCCCGCGTTTCTCGGCCCGCCGGAACCACGCTTCACCCGACGCCTGCCGCGTCACGTATCCGTCATCCCGTTTCGTACCGTGCATCGGTACACTTTCCCGTCCGCGCGCGAGCCGCGACGATGAGCGGCGCCCGTCTGGCGCGCCGCATCGCAGCGTCGTCTGCCGCTCCTCACCAACGCATCCTGAACGGCGCCTACACCGGCGTCTCGTGACGTCCGTCGCGCCCATCCTTGCATTGCGCCGCCGGCCTGCCTGACTGCCCGGCGGCACCGGAGTCCGAAGCATTTCGATTGAGCTTGAAGAGGCAAACGCGAGCAGTTCGGTTCGAGGTTCAAGGAGAAAAACTCATGTCGCAGCTTTCGAATGAAGAAGCAAACGGCAGTTCGGGGAGTGGCAAGGTCAAGCTGATCAAGTGGGCGATCATCATCGCCGGCGTCGCGATCGCGGCACCGGCGGCGTTGTTCATCCTGAAGGGCGTGATCGCACTGGTCACGGCGGCCGTGATCGGCCTCGGCGCGATCTATTTCGCGCCGGTCGTCGCGATGAAGTTCGCGAACCAGAAGGTGAAGATGATCGTCCAGGAGGCGCAGGCGAATCCGATCGAGACGCTGATCAACCAGCTCGCGGAGAAGCGCCAGGCGGCCCAGAAGTTCGCGGACAGCATCACCGCGTTCCGCACCGAGGTGAAGAACTTCGAGAGCAAGACGGAGCTGTTCGAGAAGCAGTATCCGGATGACGCGCCGCGCTTCCGGCAGCAGCTCGACACGATGAAGCAGCTGCTCTCGTTTCGCGAGGGGCGCTACAAGCAGGTGCAGGCCGAACTGAAGAACTTCGCATCGGCGATCGATCGTGCGAAGGCGATGTGGGACATGTCGCAGGCCGCGCAGCAGATGAACAAGCTCGCGGGCCGGCAGGCGTCCGACACGTTCGAGCAGATCAAGACCGACGTGGCCGTCGATTCGGTGATGCGCTCGGTCAACAAGGCGTTCTCCGAAATGGAGACGTCGCTGATGGATAACCCCGAGGTCAAGCAGGCACAGCAGCAGGCGGTGATGAACGCGCCGCACGCGCCCGGGCTCGACGCGACGACCCCCGCGCAACTGCCGTCGAAACAACAATAACTTCCTGCAGGCTCGCAACCATGAAAAAACTTCTTGGCGCCATCGCATTTCTGGTCGTGCTCGTCGGCGTATGGATCGTGCATCAGGGCGGCCTGTCGACGCTGATTCCCGCGCATGACGCGGCCCCGGCCTCGACGTCCGCGCAAGGTGGCGACAGCGGCCCGTCCACGCAGGCGTCGCCGTCGTCCAACGTGCTGCCGGCCGGCTTCACGCCGCAGGCCAGCGCGCTGAAATCGATCGCCGAAAACGGTATCGTGCGGATCTCCGTGCAGAACCCGAGCGAACCGTTCTTCGGCGAGGACAAGGGCACGCCGCACGGCTTCAATGTCGAATTCGCGCGGCTGCTGTTCGCGGATCCGTCGTTCTCGCACGGCGGCAAGCCGGTCGTCGTCGATACGCGTCACGAGGTCGACACGTATCCGGGCGTGCCGAAGCAGCTGCTCGATACGGATGCGAAGGGGAACCACGTGGTCGACGTGGCGATGGACGGGCTGACGTTCCCGGACAACACGCCGTCGGGCATCGTCTATTCGGTGCCGTACGTCGACGATTTCGGCTATTCGCTGATCGTGCGGCGAGGCTCCGCGATCCGCTCGACCGACGATCTCGCGGGCAAGACGGTTGGCATCCTGAAGGGCGACCCGGACGTGCGTGCGTTCGTCACACGCCAGTACCCGAACGTGAAGTTCGTGGAAGTCGACGATTCCGATCCGGCCTTCATCGCGAAGAGCATCGACGGCCATGCGGTCGACGCGTTCATCTACGACTATCCGTTCGCGGTCAGCTCGATCAAGGACACCGACCTGAAGTTCGCGGTGACCAAGCTCGACGGCTCGAACATCGCGTACAAGATCGGCGTGCGCGCCGACGACCAGGATCTGCTGATCTACCTGAACGCCGCGATCGCGAAGCTCAAGCAGTCGCCGCAGTATCTCGACCTGCTGCGCAAGTACTTCGTCAGCGACCAGGCGGTGACGACCGCGGCCGCGTCGGGCGAGCATACGTACGTGGTGAAGGCGGGCGACACGCTGAACCTGATCGCCGCGAGCAAGCTCGGCAGCGGCCAGCGCTATCGCGAGATTCAACGCCGCAACAACCTCGCCAACCCGAACCTGATCCTGGCGGGCCAGCATCTGGTGATTCCGGTGCGGTAACGGCGGCGTGACGTGAACGAAGGAAGCTGAAGGGACGTGAAGGGACGTGAAGGGACGTGAAGGGACGTGAAGGACGGCACGCGGCCCGGCGGAAGTGATCCGCCGGGCCGCGTGCTTTTCCGCGTCAGTGCGTGATCGACAGGAACAGGTAGGCAGCGAACAGCGACAGGTGCACGACGCCGTGCAGCACCGTCGTGCGCCCCTGGCTGAGCGTCAGCGTGCTGACCAGCAGGGTGAGCGCCAGCAGCACGGTTTCCATCGGGCCGATGCCGAGCGTGAGCGGCTGGCCGACCCAGATGAACACGGCCGCGACGGTCGGGATCGTCAGCCCGATACTCGCGAGCGCCGAGCCGAGCGCGAGGTTCATGCTGGTCTGCAGGCGGTTCGCACGCGCGGCGGTGACGGCCGCGAGCGCTTCCGGCAGCAGCACGAGCGCGGCGATCACGATACCGACCGCGGCCTCGGGCGCGCCGAGCTTCATCACCGCATGCTCGACGGCCGGCGACAGCAGCTTCGCGAGCAGCACGACCGCGACGAGACTCACGAACAGCAGCACCAGGCTGATCAGCGCAGTGCGGCCGCTCGGCGGCGCCGCATGCACCGATTCGTTCGCGCTGTCGTGCCCGGTGAGGAAGTAGTCGCGGTGGCGCACGGTCTGCACGAACACGAACGCGCCGTACAGCACGAGCGACGCCACGCCGGCGAATGCGAGCTGCGATTTCGAGAAGAACGGGCCCGGCGCGGCGCTCAGGTAGTTCGGCATCACGAGCGACAGTACCGACAGGGAAGCCAGCACCGCGAGCGCCTTGCTGGCGCCGCGCCCCTGGAAGTCCTGCTCGCCGTGCTTCCACGCGCCGACCAGCAGGCAGATGCCGACGATGCCGTTGCAGATGATCATCACGGCGGCGTACACGGTATCGCGGGCGAGGCCCGATTTCTCCGGGCCCGCGCCGAGCATCACCGACACGATCAGCGCGACTTCGATGACGGTCACGGCGATCGCGAGCACGAGCGTGCCGAACGGTTCGCCGACGCGGTGCGCGACGACTTCGGCATGGTGGACGGCGGCGAACACGGCGCCGGCGAGAGCGGCGGCGAACACCGCGATGACGAGGCCTTCGGCCGGTACGACGCGCGACAGCGCGAGGACCAGCCAGGCGGCAAGCGGGGCCACGAGGGTCCAGCGCGGGAGCTGGTTGGACGAGAGCGGCATGGAGGGTTTCCTTATGCGAGTGGCGGCGCGCGACGCGCCGTCACGGGTTGACGAAGCCCGGCCGTACTATCCGCCGAACGAGGATGATGAAACCGAAGGAGGGCGGCACGCAACGGTGCTGCCCGGGGTTCGCCGCCATGAGGCAGCGAGGGGCGCGGGCGGGCCGGAGCCCGTCGCGGGATGAAACGATTCGATGCGGCCGGCCGCGAACGACGAGGCGAGCACGTGTGACGACGCACGGGCCGGAGGCTCGGTTCCGACCCTGGAAGGGCGGCCGGCAATGGACGGCGGTGGCGACGTGACACGCGGTTTCCCCCTGAAATCCGGCGGTTTGTCGAATTTTATCAGGCGTTTGGGGGTCACTATCTCATATTCGAATGCTTTCATAGACCTTTCGGTTTACAAAAAGTGCCCCGACCTTTCGATTTTTTTGTCTTTGCAGGTTTCGTAACGGTCTCTTGCACGACAAATTCGGGCTCGCCCTGACATAAATCTACCGACCGGTCGGTTTATAATCGCTCGCACCTCCACTTCATGACGGATCGCAAGCGATGGCTGTTTCTTCTGCACATTCGGTGAACTCGGGCGCGCTGGCGCCGTCGGCCGTCGTCGGCGTGATCGGCGCCGGCGCGATGGGCGCGGGCATCGCGCAGGTAGCGGCGGCGGCCGGCCATGCGGTGCTGCTGT